>JANMKM010000371.1:0-11722 GCA_031372035.1 Rhodoferax sp.
GCTCTTCGAAATTGCCGCCCATGCCCTTCCAGAAGCAGGTGGTTGCCGCCGAAGTGATGGTGATGCCACGCTCCTGCTCCTGCTCCATCCAGTCCATGGTGGCCGCGCCGTCGTGCACTTCACCAATCTTGTGGTTCACGCCGGTATAGAAAAGAATGCGCTCCGTGGTGGTGGTCTTGCCAGCGTCGATATGCGCCGAAATACCAATGTTGCGATAGCGCTCGATGGGAGTAACGCGAGCCATGATGGATCCTTGGTTGAGCAATAGTTTCAAACCGCTACGCGCTGCAGGCGCTGTAGCCCGCGGATGGCTGGAGCCGACACCGCGGCAGTGAGCCTGTCACCGACCGCCGGGTCCGAAGCCCGATCCGCAGCCGGATCAAGCCCCGTATTCCAAATCCGCCAAATACCGCTTTAGAAGCGGAAGTGCGAGAACGCCTTGTTGGCTTCGGCCATACGATGGACTTCGTCGCGCTTCTTCATCGCGCCGCCACGGCCTTCCGTAGCTTCCATCAATTCATTGGCCAGACGCAGCGCCATCGACTTCTCGCCGCGCTTGCGAGCGGCTTCCTTGATCCAGCGCATCGACAGCGCCAGTCGCCGCACCGGACGCACTTCGACAGGCACCTGGTAGTTGGCGCCACCGACGCGGCGCGACTTCACTTCCACCATGGGCTTGACGTTATTGATAGCCATGGTGAAGGCTTCGACCGGGTCCTTGCCCGGGTTCTTCTTTTCGATCTGCTCCAGCGCTCCATAAATGATGCGCTCTGCAACAGCCTTCTTGCCGCCTTCCATGATCACGTTCATGAATTTGGACAGCTCGACATTGCCGAACTTGGGATCCGGCAGGATTTCACGTTTAGGGACTTCGCGACGACGTGGCATTTTTCACCTCTTTGCTTCAGTTGGCATCCTTGCGGACACCGCGAGGGTCATCAAACCCTCACTTACTCGACCCACCGGAGCGCATATTGCGCAGATCACCGGCTTCGGGTCACTTCGCTCGATCACCGCCTGCCAGGGCAGCGTTCAAGCACCATGATGGAAAACCGCAACGGTCTTCCGGAACAAGAAAATCAGGCCTTCTTCGGGCGCTTAGCGCCGTACTTGGAACGCGACTGCTTGCGGTCTTTCACGCCTTGCAGATCGAGCGAGCCACGCACGATGTGGTAACGCACACCCGGCAGATCCTTCACCCGGCCACCACGCACCAGCACCACCGAGTGCTCCTGCAGGTTGTGGCCTTCGCCGCCGATGTACGAAATGACCTCGAATCCATTGGTCAGGCGCACCTTGGCGACCTTGCGCAATGCCGAGTTCGGCTTCTTCGGTGTCGTGGTGTACACCCGGGTGCACACGCCGCGGCGCTGCGGCGAGTTCTGCATCGCGGGGCTCTTGGACTTGATCGTTTCGACCTCTCGCCCCTGACGCACTAGCTGGTTAATGGTTGGCACTCAAGCCTCCTAATGACAAAAACGTCCCTAAACGTTTGATAACAACTGCGAAAACGTGAATCCCTTCGGAATTTCCGAAAAGCCTTCGACTATAACAGGTCACCCGCTTCTCAGCAAGTTAGCGCAGTTGTCACGTGAGCGTGCGCCAACTTCCGGAAGCCAGCCCTGATCAGGGCGTCAACTCGAACAGCGCCGAGCCATCCCCGTTGTCCTTGACCAGCCGGATCTGCTTGTGCCGCGGCAGGTAGCGCGCGGCGGCCTGTCCGGACAGAAAACTCAGGGCCACGCCCGGAACCGGACGAATGCGCCAGTTGCCGTCGGCCGAGGCACTGAACTGCCTGCCCGGGCTCAGGAACTCCACCAGCGTCAGGTATTCGGCCAGGATCTGGCGCGTTTCCTCCGGCGCATCCAGCACCACCCGGGCCGCCGAGAGATTCGGGAAACCGCCACCGCCAAAGGCCCGGTAGTTGTTCGTCACCACCAGAAAACTGGCCTCGCGGTTGATCGGGGCACCGTCAAAGCGCAGGTTCTTGACCCGGTTGGCCGTTGGCTGCAGCAGTTTGCCGGCCGTGCTGTATTTCGCCGGCTCCGTCAGGTCCAGTTCGTACGTGACGCCGTCCATCGTGTCGAAGTTGTAAGACGGAAATGCGCTGTTGAGCAAAGCTTGTTGCGGCGGGCCTTGCGGGTCGATCCGGTTGAACTGGCCGGCCGACATCTCGATCCACTCCTGCACTTCGGCACCCGTCAGCAATACCGCCTTGAGCGTGTTCGGATACACATACAGGTCGGCCACATTCTTGATCGCAATCGGCCCGGCCGGGATGTCGGTATAGGCATCCCAGCCCTGGCGGCCGCCGGTCTTGAAGGGCGAGGCCGCCGACAGCACCGGATATTTCTCCAGCTCGGTGCCTGCAATCGCCCGCTTGACGTAGGCAATCTGCGCATTGGCCACGATCTGCACGGACGGGTCATCCGCGACCTGGGCGAAATAGCTGTAGATCGGCTCGCTGCTGGTCGCCACCTTGTCGCGGATGTACGTCAGCGCGCCCGCGTGGTCAGCGCCGATCAGCCGCTCAACCACCGGGTCGGCATCGACCAGCGGCTTGCGCGTCGCGCGGTCGTAGACCGGGCGGATCCGGGCCTGGCTATCACGCACCTTCCAGGATCCACCGGCGTTGTCCAGCAGCAGGTCCACCACACCCAGGTGGTCGCCCCAGCGCCCCGGCATCACGGCCGGCACGCCGTGGATCGTGCCGCGGACCAGGTCCACCGCCGGGTTACTGGCAAAGGATGGCCCCGGAAACTCGCCGTGCGAATGACCGAACAGCACCGCGTCCACACCCGGCACTTTGGTCAGTGCCGCAACCTCGTTCTCGTCCATGGGCTCGGCGTCGCTGCGGCCGATGCCCGAGTGCGCGATCACCACCACCACGTCCGCACCCTGCGCCCGCATCTGCGGCACGTAGTTGCGGGCCACCTCCACCATGTCACGCGCAACCACCTTGCCCATCAAGTTCGAGCGGTCCCACTGCATGATCTGTGGTGGCACCAGCCCCAGCACACCGATCTTCACGGTATGTTCACCGCCCTGCACGTCCCGGAAGCGCCGCTCCAGCAACACATGGGGCGTGAAGGCATGGCGGCTGTTCTTGCCGTCGGCATCGTCCAGGTACACATTGGCGTTGATGTAGGGAAACCTGGCGTCGCTCATAACCCGGCGCAGGAACGGCAGGCCGAAGTTGAAATCGTGGTTACCGATATTGGCCGCGTCGTAGCCAACCTCGTTCATGATCCGGATCGCCGGATGGGTCTGCCCCGACGCCAGCGGACGCACCTTGGCCACATATTCCCCCAGCGGATTGCCCTGCAACAGGTCGCCGTTTTCGAACAACAGGCTGTTGCCCACCTCCTGCCGTGCCGCCCTGATCAGCGAGACCGTGCGGGCCAGGCCATACTGGTCAGTGGCCTTGTCCTGGTAGTAGTCGAAACTCATCAGGTTCATGTGTATATCGGTGGTCTCCATGATGCGCAACTTCAATTCCGCCGCCTGTGCCGACAGGCCCAGGCAGATCGACAGCAGTGCAACGCCAACGACTCGCAGTTTCACGATCATCTCCTTGTCCACCAGGCCCGCAGCGGCCCACACACACTACCTGATCCACAAACGGATCGCGTCCCATGCGCGACCCAGCACCCCGGCCTGCTCCACCGGCTGCAGTGCCAGCAAGGGCACGCGCAGCAGCGGCTGCTCACCCAGGCTCACCTGCAGGCTGCCCACCGGCTGGCCCTTGGCAAACGGTGCCACCAACGGGTCAGGCCGCTGCACCTGGGTCTTGATCTGCTTGGCGCTGCCGCTAGGCACCGTCACCACGATCGCCTGCGGCTGCCCGAGAGCCAGCGTCGGCTGCGTTCCCTTCCAGACCGGCGTCGTCACCACCGACTGGCCGGCTTCGAACAGCTTCACCGCCTCAAACGCGGTGTAGCCCCAGTTCAACAGCTTCTGCGACTCGTTGGCACGGGCATTTTCGCTGCTGGTGCCGAGCACGATCGACAACAGCCGCCGGCCGGCGGCGGGTGTACCGGCCGCACCCAGGTTGGGAAACTCGCGCCGGGCGGTGGCGATCAGGCAGTAGCCAGCAGCGTCGGTGTGGCCGGTCTTGAGCCCGTCCACACTGGGATCTCGGAACAGCAGCAGATTGCGGTTGCTGTCATTGGCTGCAGGCGTGCCGGGATAGCGGTATTTCTTGAGCGCGTAGTAGCCGATGTACTGGGGGAAGTCGCTCATCAGGCGCGAAGCCAGGATGCTCAGGTCCCGGGCCGTGGTGCTGTGGCCGGCTTCAGTCAGGCCCTCCGGGTTCTTGTAGCTGGTGGCCTTGAGCCCCATGGCCTTGGCCTGCTCGTTCATGAGCTGTACAAAGCGCTCGGCCGTGCCACCTACGCCTTCGGCTAACGCCATGGTGGCGTCGTTGCCCGACTGCGCCACCATGCCCTTGATCAGGTCTTCCACCGGCACCTGCATCTTGGGGTCGATGAACATGCGCGAGCCCGGCATCTTCCAGGCACGCTCGCTCACCGGCAGGGTCTGATGCAGGTTCAGCTTCTTGCTGCGCAAGGCGTCAAACACCAGGTAGGCGCTCATCAGCTTGGTCAGCGAGGCCGGCTCCACCGGTGTGTCGATGTCCTTCTCGGCCAACAGCTGGTTCGAGCTCAGGTCCAGCAACAGGTAGGAGCGGGCTGCAATCTCCGGCGGCGCCGGCATCTGTGCCGCGACCGGCAGGCACAGCAGAAAGATGACGAGAGACAGGAGTCGTTGCATAGGTGAATGGTCAAAGGGTCGATCGGGTGGGCGCACTGCCGGGCAGGTTGTGCCGGCGCCGGGAAACCGGCCCCCTCAGTTGGCAGGTGAATGCTCAGGCCACGCCACGCACATGGCGCAGCACCAGGCTCTTGAGCAGCGGCAATTGTCCGTGAAAAAAATGGCCGCCCGCAGGCACAACGGTAACCGGCAGTTGCTGCGGCCGGGCCCAGTCCATGACATCGGCCAGCGCCACCGTGTCATCCTGTTCGCCGTGCAGCACCAGCGTGCGGGCGTGGGCCTCGGGCGGCAACGCCGCCACGGCAAAACGGCTCACTGCCGTACCCACCAGCACGATGCTGCTGACGTCGCGTACCGGCCAGAGCGCGGCCACGGCCTGGCTGGCCACAAAGGCACCGAAGGAAAAGCCGGCCAGCGCCAGCGGACCCGTGGGCGCCACCTGTTGCACCAGCGCCAGATAGTCGTCGGCCTCGCCGCGGCCGTCGTCATGCACGCCGGCACTGGCGCCGACACCGCGGAAGTTGAAGCGCAGCGCCGCCCAGCCGCATTGCACATAGGCCCGGGCCAGGGTCTGTACCACCTTGTTGTCCATGCTGCCGCCGAACAGCGGGTGTGGATGCGCAATCACCGCCACTCCCAGGCGCGGCTGCCCCGCTGCGGGCCCGTCGAGCAAGGCCTCGACGACGCCGCCGCCCCCTTGCAGCTGCAAACGCTGGCTCAGATGGTTCATGCGACGCTATTCATTCAGGATGTGTCCGTGCTTTATTCAGGCGGCTTTCAGCCACTTTCCGGAGTGAAATGCAGGCAGAAAAGGCTCAACGACCGATGTGCGGCGGCACCAGCAAGCGCGTGACCGGCTGGCCGTTCTTCAGGTGTGACTCGACGATCTCGTCAATATCGTGGGCGTCCACATAGGTGTACCAGACCCCTTCCGGGTAGACCACCGCCACCGGACCCGCGGCGCAGCGGTCCAGGCAGCCGGACTTGTTGACCCGCACCTTGCCCACGCCCGCCAGGCCGGCTGCGCGCACCTGGGCCTTGCAGCGGTCAAAGCCCTCCTGCGCCTGGTGCTGGGCACAGCAGGCCTCGCCGTTCTTGCGCTCGTTCAGGCAAAAGAAGATGTGGCGTTCATAGTAGCCGGCAGCCGGCTCGGCCAGCGCCAGGCCGACCTCGTCTTGAGATTCATGCATGCCACGATTTTAGTTTTTGGCGTCGCGGGCCCAGACCTGGGCCAGCACGTAACCCAATGCCGCGTAGGGCCACAGCCAGCCCAGCCACTGGCCAACGCCATGAAACCGGATGAAACGGCCCTGCTCCCAGGTCTGCAGAGTCTGGGCGAAGTAGGCGCTGGCCGGCGCCTGGTTCAACAGGCTCAAGTACACCCCCAGCGCCAGCAGCAGCAGCGCCGCACAGGCCCGGCGCGGCGCGCCCAAAAGTACACAACCCAGCACCAGCGCGGCGCCCAGACCCACCTGCACCGGCATCTCGAACCAGGCCCAGGCGTGGTTGGGCCCGTAGCTCAGTGCCGCCGACAGGCCCGAGGCCAGAATCCCGGTCAGCAGGATCGCCAGCATGAACAACAGGCGCCGGACCCAGGAGCGAGTGATGCCGTAGGCGAGCAGGCAGGGTATCAGGGCACCCAGCATCACGCACACCAGCTCGGCCAGCGGCACCAGCGGCTGCAGTTCCACGGCACGCAGCGGCAGCATGTCCAGCAGCGGGCTGTCCTGCAGCAGGTCCGCCAGGCCGGACTCCACGCGCTCCAGCACCTGGCCCAGGCCCAGCGGCACGGCCGGCGGAAACAGCAGCGCAAAGGGCCACAGCGCCAGCAACACCAGCGCGCCGCGCGCGTCCGAGACAAACCAGCGCTGACGCAGCCGGCTCCAGCGGTCGACCACGCCCGATTGCTCCAGCAAGTTGGCCAAGGCTGCACCGGCCAGGCTGCCCCACAGGTTGAGCCCCAAGTCCACATTGGAGGGCACGCGCATCGGCAGGTAGCTTTGCAGCCCCTCCATCAGCATCGACAGCAACCCGCCGACCAGCGTCGCCACCCAGATCGGATGCTTTACCCGTCCGGTGCGCAAGCCGCTGAGCGCCAGCAACAAGCCCAGGGGCATGTAGCCCAGCACGTTGACCGCCAGGTCAAAGCCTGTCCAGTACTTGGGCAACGGCGCCCAGAGGTAGGCCCAGGGCGCAATGCCCTGGTCGCGCCAGTCGGCAAACGGATACAGGCTGGCATACACGATCAACGCCGCATAACTCAGGGCCAAAGGCCAGGCCGAGGTCTTGTGCGGCGGATACGCAGGCACGGGTTCGGTGCCTCAGAACGGCTTGACCACCACCAGAACGACGGCCACCAACAGCAACAGCACCGGCACCTCGTTGAACCAGCGGTACCAGCGGTGGCCACGGGCGTTGGCGCCGCGCACAAAGCCGCGCAACAGCCGGGCACAGGCATGGTGGTAGCCCAGCGCCAGGGCCACCACCAGCAGCTTGGCATGCATCCAGCCGTTGCCGGGCCCGAAACCGATGCCGTAGCCCAGCCATAGCCACAGACCGAATGCGACTGCCGGCACCGCCAGCAGGGTGGTAAAGCGCAGCAGCTTGGCAGACATCAGCAGCAGCCGTTCGCGTTCGGCGCTGGAGCCGGGCGGCACCATGGCCAGGTTGACAAACAGCCGCGGCAGGTAGAACAACCCGGCAAACCAGCTGGCAACAAACACGATGTGGAAAGACTTGACCCAGAGCATGCCCGCAGTTTAGAACCTATGCTTGAATGGGACGGCCCAAAAAAAACCCCAGCACAGGGCTGGGGTGGTAAGCCTTTTCCGCTGTCACGCATCAAGGCCCCGCTCAGGGAGGAAAAGCGGGAGGCGGCGAACCGCCCAAACACACTGTATCAAACTCAATGGGCACTTACAAGCTGGACAACACCGGCTATGTGAAACTTGGCCCGGCAGCCCTTTCGCCGCATGACGCAGGTCAATCAGCGGCACAATGGACAGCCCGGCGTTGCCCTCCCGGACCCGACAAAACCTGAACAATATCAAGCATCTTCAGCCACGTTCGAAAGGCGCGCCATTTTCACCATGACCACCTACCCACCCTATCCCCTGGGCCGGCCACGCCGGCTGCGCCGCGACACCTTCACCCGCAACCTCGTGCGTGAGAACGCGCTCAGCTGCAACGACCTGATTTACCCGGTTTTCGTTGTTGACGGCCAACAGCGGCGCGAAGTCGTGGCCTCGATGCCGGGCGTGGAGCGCCTGAGCCTGGACCTGCTGCTGCCGGTGGCACAGCAATGCGTGGAGCTTGGCATTCCCGTGATGGCGCTGTTTCCCGTGATCGACCCGGCCCTCAAGACCCCGGACGGCCGCGAGGCGCTCAATCCGGATGGCCTGATCCCCCGGGTGGTGCGCGCCCTGAAGGAACAGGTGCCGGGCCTGGGCATCATGACCGACGTGGCGCTGGACCCCTTCACCAGCCACGGCCAGGACGGCCTGCTGGACGACACCGGCTACATCATGAATGACCCCACGGTGGAGGTTCTGGTGAAGCAGGCGCTGAACCAGGCCGGCGCCGGTGTCGACATTGTCGCGCCCAGCGACATGATGGACGGGCGCATCGGCGCCATCCGCCATGCGCTGGAAGCCAACCACTTCATCCACACCCGGATCATGGCCTACAGTGCCAAGTACGCCTCGGCCTTTTACGGCCCGTTCCGCGACGCGGTGGGCTCGGCCGGCAACCTGGGCAAGGCCGACAAGAAGGTCTACCAGATGGACCCGGGCAACGGCCGCGAGGCCCTGCGTGAGGTGGCGATGGACATTGCCGAGGGCGCCGACATGGTGATGGTCAAACCCGGCATGCCCTATCTGGACGTGGTGCGCCAGGTCAAGGACGCCTTTGGCGTGCCCACCTTTGCCTACCAGGTCAGCGGCGAATACGCCATGCTCAAGGCCGCGGCGATCAACGGCTGGCTGGACCACGACGCGGTGATGATGGAGGCGCTACTGGCCTTCAAGCGCGCCGGGGCTGATGGCGTGCTCACCTACTTTGCCCTGGACGCCGCCCGGTTGCTACAAAAATAGCCGTTGCCAATGCGCATCTTCACCATTGACGCCGGCAGCGTCACCGAAAACGACGCCCTGTCCAGCCTGGACGGCTTGCAGCTGCGCCCCGGCAGCATGCTGTGGATAGCGCTCGGGCGGCGCGAGTTCGAGGTGCTGCAAAAGCAGGTGCAGGTCACGCTGCAGGCGCTGTGCGGCGTGCAGCTGGTGGACCTGCACATCTCGGACCTGCTGAACAACCAGCTGCCTTCGCACTACGACTACACCTCGCAGTACGACCTGCTGGTGTTCCGCCGGCTGGCCCAGGGCCACAGCGAGACCGACCTGGCGCACCCGGGCGAGCCGCTGCAGCATGTGCGCAGCCATGGCGGGCCGCCGATCCTGCGCCGTATCGACACCAGCCCGGTCGGCTTTGCGGTGTTTGACCAGCTGCTGCTCACGGTGCACCCGGCCGACTGCGCGGTGCGCGACGCCTACGCCGCCAAGCTGCTGGCCAGCGCCTCGAGCGAGCAGCGGGCGGCTGGTGCTCGGCTGCCGGCCAGCTCGGCCGACCTGATGCTGCGCATCATCAACCACATGGTGGACGGCTACCTGGAGCTGCGGCGCGAGCTGACGCACCAGCTGGACCACTGGCAGACCGAGCTGCTGGACCCGCGCAACCGCTTCACCAACTGGAGCGCCATGCTGCAGGCGCGGGTCACGCTGCACTACCTGGACGAAGTCTGCGAAGACCAGCGCTCGGCGATCCAGGACTGGATCGAGGCGTTGAAGACCTGGCCCGACCCGGACACCCCTGCCGGCCAGCGCGAACGCGACCTGCTGCATGTGCGCAGCCGCGACGTGCTGGAACACATCGAGCGCGTGGTGCACCACGTGGCGCGGCTGGAGCACGGCGCCGAAACCGCGGTGCAGCTGCACTTCAATGCCCAGGGCAGCCGCACCAACGACATCATGCGCGCGCTCACGGCCGTAACCGCGATCTTCCTGCCGCTGAACCTGATCACCGGCTTCTTCGGCATGAATTTCGAGTTTCTGCCGCTGATCCACCAACAGGCCGGCCTGTGGTGGGCCATCGGCAGCATGGTGGCGGTGGCGATCACGCTGCTGGCGCTGTTCTGGCGCAAGCGCTACCTGGCGCGCGGCGGCGGACGCTGAGTCCGGCTCAGACCAGCGGCGGTGGCAGCTTCTCCGCAGCCAGCACGGCCTGCACCGCCGGCCGTGCCAGCATGCGCTGCAGGTACGGGCCGATGTGCGCATAGTCGCGCGCCGGCTTGCTGGCGAAGCCCCGGGTCCAGCGGCACAGCGTGAACACATAAGGGTCGAGCGCGCTGTAGCTGGCGCCGGCGAACCAGGGTCCGGCAGCGGCCATGCGGCCCAATTCGGCATCGACCTGCTCCAGTAGGCCGCCCACCTTGCTTTCCGCATGCGCACGCACCTGGTCCACCCCGGCAGCGTTGCCGGCATCGACCCAACGCTCCGGATAAAAGTAGACGATCAGCGTGCTCTGGAAGGTGTTGGTCAGCCACATCAACCACTTGTAGAAGTGGGCCCGCTCCGTGCTGCCCAGCGGCGGTGCCATGCCGGACTGCGGGTGGGTGTCGCACAGGTGCAGGCAGATCGCGGCCGTCTCTTGTACAGCACCAGCCCGGTTGCGTCGTCACTGAGCACCGGGATCAGGCCGTTGGGGTTGAGCTTCAGGTACTCCGGGCTCTTGTGCGCGCCCTGGGTGCGCTCCACCAGCAGCCGCCGGTAGGGCGTGCCCAGCTCTTCGAGCAGGATGTGCGGAATCAGGCTGGCGTTGCTGGGGTAGTAGTGCAGCTGGATCATGGTTTGGTGAGCGGTGTAGTCAGGCCGAATTGGCTGGCGCCATTGTCCCAGGCGATTCTGCGGGCCACCTCCAACGGCAGATCACCCAACCAGGTGCGGTAGCCGGCCATGGTGTCGTCGTAGTACTGCCAGCGCTGGTTGACCCAGGTGTCGGAGCCGACCATAAAGCGGCCCGGGTACTTGAGCAGCAGCGCCCGCCACTCCAGGCACAGTTTGCCGCCATCGCAGGTCAGGCCCGGGCGGTAGGAGAGCTCACCCATCAGCTGCGGGTAGCGGGTGAAGAGCGCGTCCACCCGCTGCGCGCTGGCGCCACCGATGCCGGTGTGGGCCCAGATCAGCCGCGCCCGGGGCGCATGCGCCAGCAGCAGGTCGATGGCGGTGTCATCCACATGCGCCAGCACCGCCAGGTTCTTCTCGAACGCGAACTGCATCAGCTTCCTCGCCACCGGTCCATTGGCATTGGCGCTGTCGTACAGATGGAATTCACCGATGCCCTTGAAGGGACCGTTGGCCGTGCCGCGGGTAAATTCGGCCAGCACCATCTCGTAAATGGTCTCGTCCCGGAACCAGTTGTCGTAGTCGGCACGGTTCCGGTACAGGCGGATGAAGGGCGCCACCGCGATGCCGGCACTGCGCACGGCGGCGCTACCAGCCAGCTCCTTGGTGCCGTCGTTCGGCCGCGAATTGGCCAGCACGCCGCGCACGCCATTGCGCTGGATGCGTGCGATCACGTCCGCCGGCGGATGCGGGCCGGCACGGCCGTCCCAGGCCTCGGTGTTGTAGTGCAGGTGCGCGTCAAACAGCGGGCCGGTGTAGTCGGCAGCCAGCACCGAGCCCGCCAGCGCTACCAATAAAGTAGCTGCTCGTGCTTGTCGGATAAGCCTTCCGGGCACTTTTGCCTCTGAAAACTCAGGCCAGATGCTTGGCAAAGAAGGCCAGCGTGCGCTCGCGCGCCAGCTTGGCGGCGGCCTCGTTGTAGGAGGCGCGGTGGTCGCAGTTGAAGCCGTGGTTGGCCTGATACACCTGCACCTCCACGCCTTTTTGCGCGGCCT
>JANMKM010000385.1:0-4606 GCA_031372035.1 Rhodoferax sp.
CGCGAGTTCGGTTCGCTGGCGCGTTATGTCTGGTCCCGTGAGCCGGCTCGCAAGGAGCGCCCGACGCGCCTGACACACGAAGCGCTGCGTAGTATGCCCAGCACGCCGTTCTCGGCGGAGTTGTCCAAGGACCTCAAACGCCGGGGCTGGAGTTTTGTGGGACCGACCACCGTCTATGCCTTCATGCAGGCCATGGGTCTGGTCAATGACCACATCGAGGGCTGTGGCGTGCGTCGCCAGGCGCTGGCAGCGCGCAAGGCGTTCTCACTGCCTTGACCGAGCGGCTGCCGCAGCCTGATCAGGCCGCGCCCAGTCTTCGCGCCAGGGCCAGCGCAGACGCCACGCCGCTCTCCAGCAGCGGAATGCCGGGGCTGGCGTAGGAACCGCAGAAGAACACGCGCCGAACGGTCTGCGCATGCATTACCTGCAGTCGCTGCAGCCATGTGGCCGTACCGAGGTCCACGACCGGCCGCTCAAGCGTGGTGTGTTGCAGCACCAGCGCCGGGTCCACAGCCAGCAATGGATTGATGGTCTGGAACAGCGGCTCGCGGCCCGCGTAGTCCGGCAGCAGGCGGTTGACCCAGATGCTGACCATGGGCCGATCCTGTTGCGCGTCCAGGAGGTAGTTCACCGGCGCCCAGTCGGCGCACCGCGGGGGCGCCAGCCGCACATCGCGGTGCATCAGCACCTGTACCTGGTCATAGCGAAAACTGCCCAACACGGCGCGTTCCTCGTTGCTGGCGTCTGGCAGGAGCGGCAGCACCTGGTTGGCCTGGGTGGCAAACACCACGGCGTCAAAGCGCTCGGCGTCTCGCCCTGGTACCTGGACTGTCACGCCATTGCCGGTGCGCTGCACGGCGGCAATCGGCGTGTCCAGCCGCACGTCGCCCAGGGGCTTGGTCAGAGCCCGGGCGATGGCCGTGGCGCCGCCCTGCGCCCGGTAGACGCTGGAGAACAGGAAAGCGCGGTTGAAGTAGTTGGCGATCAGGGTTGCCGGGTAATTGGCCACATCCTGGCAGCTGGCGGTGTTGATGCCGGCAAAGCAGGGGATCAGGAAGCGCTGGCTGAAAGTCGGGCTGTACCGCTCGTCGTGCAGGTAGTCGCCAATGCTGCGGCCAGCGAGCCGGCCGGCCCGCAAGTCCTGCGGCGCCCGGTACAGAAAGCGCCCGAGGTCGGTCATGATCAGTCGCGGCGCGGGCTGCAGCAGTTGGCTGGGTGTCAGCCAGGGCAGGCGTAGCGCGCCGACATTGATGTTGCGGTAGCGGAAGAAAGCGGCGCCTGCGGCGTCGGAAAACGACATGGCGGCGTCCAGCTTCTGCAAGGGCACCGCGCAGGCCTCCAGCAGCGCCGCGAGCTGCGGGTAGTAGCCCGGATAGAGCACACGCAGCGGCACGTCGATGCAGCTGCCGTCCAGCTCCATGCTGTGGGCGGACAGGCCGATGCGGCGGTGGCGCTCAAACAGCGTGACAGCGTGGGCCCGGTGCAGGAACCAGGCAGCCGACAGGCCGGCAATGCCACTGCCGACCACCGCGATCTTCATATTGCGGGTACCGCCAGCAACAGTGCCACGATGCAGGCAAGGCCCAGCAGGGTGCCGTGGCAGATCAGCAGCGTGCCGGAACGCAGCAACTGCACCCACAGGCGGCCGCCAAAGACGCGGCGCCAGGCCAGGGCCAGATACAGCCACCAGGCCGCGATCACCAGGAACATCTTGCCGTCGCCGGGTAGCAGGTAGATCAGCGCCAGCGTCAGGAACACGAAGGCGTGCATGTGCAAGGCCAGCAACAGGTGTTCCATATAGTCGCGCCGGCGCTTGCGCAGCAGCAGGGCGCCGCCCAGGGCAAAGAAGGGCACCAGTGCAAACACCGCTACCGGCAGCTTGGCGACGAAGGCGTCGGTCAACCGGCGCCGGGCGTTCTGCGGGTCGGTCTCCAGGCGCAGCAGGGTTTTCTTGTAGTTCGGGAAGTAGGTCTGCAGCAGGCTCGCGGTCTGTGCATCGATCTCAGCGGGGTGTTCCGTGGCCACTGCGCTTGCCTGCTCCAGGACCGCTTTACCCTGGGCCAGGGTCGGGGCTGCAGACGCTTGTGCCTGGGCCACGGCGGCGTCAGTTTCGGAAGGAAGGTCGGTCCGGACGTCCAGCGCCTCACCGGGAAAGAGCGCAACCAACAGAAAGAACAGGAAGCTGAACGACAGGTACAGGGGCAGAGGACGGACGAAGCGTCGGCGCCGGCCAGCCAGGAACTCCAGCGACAGCTGCACCGGGCGTGACAGCAGCAGCCACAAGGTACGCCACAGCCGGCCTTCGAACGAGACAAACTGGGTTGCGTACTCATGGGCAAAATCGCGCCAGCGCGGGATCGTGATCACCGTTTCCTGGCCACACTGGGCGCACCAGGGGCCATGCACCGGGGCCGCACAATTGGGGCACTGGGCCGGCAGCGGGGCGACAATCTCAGGCACGGTGCGCGGGCAAATCAGGGGGCATGTGTGATGATAGTGCGACCCGTGGCGGCCGCCGGCCCTGCGCTTGACAACCATTGATTCCTGGATTCTTCATGCGACTTCCCAACCTGCTCGCCAGCAGCAAAGGCCGTCTGGTGGCCTTTTTTCTGCTCTACGTCACTGAGGGCATTCCGCTGGGCTTTGCCGCCACCGCCGTGGCGACACAGTTGCGCCGGGTCGGTGTCGGGCCGGCCGAGATCGGCGCCTTCGTCGGCTCCTTCTACCTGCCCTGGGCCTTCAAGTGGGCCTATGGACCGGTGATCGACGTCTTTGCCTCGGAGCGGCTGGGCCGGCGGCGCGGCTGGATCCTGTTCACCCAGGTTCTGATGGCACTGACCTTGCTGTCCACGGTGCTGCTGGAGCTGCCGCAGCAGCTCGGCCTGTTCACCATCATCTTGCTGGTGCACAACAGTTTCGGTGCCATGCAGGACGTGGCGATTGATGCGCTGGCCTGCAGTACCCTGCGCGATGACGAACGCGGCCTGGCCAACGGCATGATGTTCGCCGGCGCCTCCATCGGCTCGATCATCGGCGGCAGTGGCGTGCTGTTTCTCAGCAGCGTCACTGGCTTTCAGCCGACCTTCTACTTTGTTGCCGGCTGCATCCTGCTGGTCACGGTGTTCGTGGTCCTCCCCATGAAGGAGGCCGCCGGCCCCACCCGGATCGCCGCGGTGGGCTCGAAACTGGCGCACGCCGGACGCGAGATGCGGGTGTTTGCGGTGGATTCGTTCCGCTCCTTCCTCGGCAGCCCGGGCGCCTTTGCCGGCCTGGGCTTTGCCTTGCTTCCCGCCGGTGCCATGTGCATGGGGCTGGCGCTGCAGTCCAATCTGGCGGTGGAGCTGGGCATGGACGACGATGCTGTCGCCACACTGAGTTTCTGGTCAAACCTTTTGTCGGCGGTGTTCTGCGTGCTGGGGGGCTACCTGTCGGACCGCTGGGGGCGCCGACGCACCCTGTTCGTGTACCTGGCACTGATGAGCCTGCCGGTGTTCTACATGATGACCGAGGTCACGCGCTATGGCTGGATCATGCCGGTTGACCCGACGGCCGCGAACCGGCCGGTGGTGCCGCCGGCCCTGCTGATGGCGCTGTGGGTGGCGACGCTGACCTATTCAGTGTTCCAGGGCCTGATGTACGGCACCCGCTCGGCCATCATGATGGACGTGACCAATCCGCGCGTGGCGGCGACCCAGTTCACGGCCTATATGGCATTGATGAATCTGGCGATCTCCTATTCCGCCACCTGGCAGGGAATTGCGATCGAGGCCTGGGGCTACCCGACGACGATGCTGGTGGATGGCTGTGTCGGTTTGCTGTGTCTGCTGCTGTTGCCCTGGCTCAAGCGCACGGACGGCGTCGGTGACAGCTTTTCGGATGAGGTCGGACCGCGCCGGGCGCGCGGCCTGGCGCTGGCGCTGGGCGCACTGTGCCTGTGCTGGTGGCCCTACAGCATCTGGCATGACGGCTTTGGTGCCGCGCAGCCGATCATGGGTACGCTGTTCACCCTGATCTTCGTGGCATCGGCCCTGTTCCTGCTGGCCGGGCGTGCCGTACTGGAAGGCGCGGGCGGCTTGCCGGCGCGTCTGGGCGTCTGGCTGGCGCCGCTGTTGCTGCTGCTGTATGTGCGCTATTTTCTGGACGGCATCGCCGAGCGGTTGTCGGGGCTGATGGCGCCGGAACTGTTCAAGACGGCGGCCCAATCGGGTATGGCACTGGTGGCGGTGGCGGCTGGCATCGTGCTGCTGCTGCTGGGGCTGCAGCCGTGGCGCGAGATGCGGCCGCAGCCGGAGCCCGTGACTCCAGCCGCTTGAGCGCAGTTGGCCCTGTTGACTCCGTTTTTTGAGAGGGAAATTGGCATGAAAGGCGTATGGAGAAAGCGCGCAGCACTGCTGATTGTGTAGCAGGGTGAGGCGCTGCAGTCGCTGACCGGACTCAGCCGAGATGCGTGTGGCGGTCCAGCCGGGCGCCTGACTCCATCGCCGCCAGGCCCTGGAGGATGCCGCAGCCATCTACGGGCCGCACCGACTGGCATTGTTTGCGCAGGGATACGAGCTGTTTTTGCAAGGCAACGAGCTGGTCTTTTTCCGCGCCTTTCAACCGGCGG
>JANMKM010000473.1:0-2613 GCA_031372035.1 Rhodoferax sp.
CACCCAGCTCCTACAATCGAGACTGACTCAAGCCACCATGAAGATTCTCATTTCCAACGACGATGGCTACCAGGCGCCCGGAGTTGTTGCGCTGTACGAGGCGCTTCGCGATGTTGCCGATGTGGAAGTTGTTGCGCCGGAGCAGAACAACAGCGCCAAGTCCAACGCCCTGACCTTGCATGCGCCGCTCTCGGTGCGCCGAGCGAGCAACGGCTTCCGTTTTGTCAACGGCACGCCTGCGGATTGCGTGCACATCGCGCTGACTGGTTTGCTCGGCTACCGCCCTGACCTGGTTGTTTCAGGCATCAACAATGGTGCCAATATGGGAGACGACACTATTTACTCCGGGACAGTGGGTGCTGCGATGGAAGGGTTCCTGTTTGGTGTCCCTGCAATTGCCTTTTCCCAGGTGCAACGCGATTGGCTCGAACTACCAGCGGCAGCTGCCAAGGCGAGGGAACTGGTTCTGCAACTAAGGCCGTATGTGGTGGGGCGCGGAGCGCCGTGGTTGCTCAATGTCAACATTCCAAACCGCCCGTCGCACGAGTTGGGTGGCGTGAAAGTGAGCAGACTTGGGCGCCGGCATGCAGCCGAAAAGGTCATTACGCAGACCAGTCCGCGTGGCGACATCATGTACTGGATCGGGGATGCCGGCCCGGTCAAGGACGATGGCGAGGGAACTGATTTTCACGCCACGTCCCAGGGCTTTGTCTCCGTGACGCCGCTGAAGGTGGATTTGACCGATCATGACGGGTTGCGATACTGGGCGCAGGCTGCCGGGCTGCTTGCCGACGCAGCAGGGACGCCTGCGGGATGAAGGGACGCCCTGGCTTTCCCGTGCGTCTCGCCGGCGCTGTCGCGACGCCTGCGAACTCGAGGCCAGGCGGGCAGATGGACTCGGCGGCATTGCGCCGCAAGCTGGTTGCTCACTTGTCGGAGCAGGGCATTGAGGACGCTGAAGTGCTTGCAGCTGTTGGTGCCGTCGAGCGTCATCGCTTCGTCGATGGTGCACTTTGGGCCCAAGCCTACGAAGACACAAGTCTGCCCATCGGGCTGGGACAGACTATTTCAAAACCGGGCGTGGTAGCCCGCATGCTGGCATTGCTGCGCCACGGTCGCAAAGGCATGCTGGGGCGGGTGCTGGAAATTGGCACCGGTTGCGGTTACCAGGCGGCCGTCCTGAGTTTGTTGGCGAGTGAGGTGTACAGCATGGAACGATTGCGTGGTCTGCATGAGAAGGCCCGTGACAATCTGCGTCCGCTGCGGCTGCCCAATCTACATCTGCTGCTGGGTGATGGAATGGCGGGATATCCGCGCGGGGCTCCCTACTCGGGCATCATCTCGGCGGCTGGCGCCGATACGCTGCCAGCGTGTTGGGCCGAGCAGTTGGCTGTTGGTGGCCGGCTGGTCGCTCCGGCTTCGGGTGCGTCGGACCGATCCGCCGCAGGCGGCGCGCAGGCACTCTGGGTCATCGATCGTACTGAGCAAGGTTTGCGCCATTCGGTACTCGAAGCAGTTCAGTTTGTCCCCTTAAAATCGGGGATCGCATGAAGGGAGGTCACATGGCTGTAGTGGGAACTGCTGGAGGGCGATTCGTGCACCGGAACTTCATGCCGCTCGGGGTGATGCTTGCGGTGGTCGCGGTGGCAGTTTTGTTGCAGGGCTGCGGTTCCACGGCCCTGAATCGTGCGCCGGTGGAGGACCGCGGCAGCAGCGCGGCCAGACAGCCTCAGGGGGCGCCTGCACCCATTTCCGTAACACCAGCATTGGTCGCGCCTCTGACTTCAGGCGCCGAGAACGCTGGTTTGCCCGGCTACTACACGGTAAAGTCGGGCGATACCTTGATTCGCATTGGGTTGGACACGGGGCAGAACTGGCGCGACATTGTGCGCTGGAACGCCATCGAGAATCCGAACGTCATTGAAGTCGGGCAGGTATTGCGGGTGGTCCCACCGGGTGCGACGACGGTGATGGTCAGGCCGGTTACTTCTGCAGTCGCGACACCGTCTCCACTTGTGCCGGCAGCGCCCGTGGCTTCGGCGCCGAGCCAGATCGCCAGCAGCGCCAGGCCGGCAGCTCCAACTGCAACAGTTGCGCCAGCACCTGATGACGATGTCTCCTGGATCTGGCCCTCAAGCGGCGTCGTCCTGAGCCCGTTTGACGAGACCAAGAACAAGGGTATCGATATTGGCGGTGCCAGCGGAGAGGCTGTGGTTGCCGCGGCGGATGGCCGGGTTGTATATGTAGGCGCCGGGTTACGGGGCTATGGCAACTTGATCATCCTGAAGCACAACAACACATATCTGACGGCCTATGCACACAACCAGACGTTGTTGGTGAAGGAAGACCAGTCTGTACGCAAGGGGCAAAAGATCGCTGAGATGGGCAGCAGTGATGCGGACCGCGTCAAGTTGCACTTCGAAGTGCGGCGTCAGGGCAAGCCCGTCGATCCCGCGAAGTACTTGCCACCAAGGTGATGGTCTTGAAACCCACGGCCAAGGACCGCGGCGCGAATGGCATGGCAGCCGGCAGCAGCCATGTCCCGCCATCCCGGTTGGTACCTGATCCAGAGGTGGACCTGTCTGCCACCTGCAAACCAGTGGCGGGCGATGC
>JANMKM010000421.1:0-9079 GCA_031372035.1 Rhodoferax sp.
CACTACCGCAACCCGGCGGGCATTGGGCGCCCAGACCGCGAAACGGGTTCCGGTCACACCCTGCATCTCACCGGGATGGGCGCCCAGGCACTCAAAAGGACGGCGGTGTGTGCCCTCGGCCAGCAGCCATGCATCCAGCTCGCCCAATACCAGCCCGAAGCGATAGGGGTCGTCGATATCGGTGCAGACGGCGCTCCCGTCGGCACCAGTTGCCAACCACCGCACGCGCAGCCGGTAGGCGAAGGCTTTGCGCCGCCGTCCCGTGCTGCCACCAAAGACATCGCTATCGCCCTGGCGCTGCAGGGACGCCACGGCCCTGCCCGTGGCCTGGTCACAGACCTGGACCGCAGCCGCACCCGGCAGCAGGGCATGCACCACGAGTCCGCTGGCGCTTCCATGCATACCCAACACGCCGAACGGGTCCGTATGGCGGGCCTGCATCAGGGCATCAACATCGGCAGATGACAGTGTCATGGGTGTGCTCATTTGTATTCAACGCTGGCTGGGAGCCGGCCATAGAGCTCGGCCATGCGGCGCAGCCGCTGCGCATCCCCTGGCCGGACCTGATCCCACGAAAAGCGCCAGCTCCAGTTGCCGGTACCGACACCTGGCCGGTTCATGCGGTGCTCACCTGACAAACGCAGCACATCCTGCATGGTGTGCACCGCCATGTCGGCCACGCTGGCACATGCCGTCCGAATCAGATCCCAGCCCACATCCATGCCGTCGCAGGCCAGGTACTCCCGCAACTGGTGGCGGATTTCCTCCGGCGCGCTTTGCCACCAACCCAGAGTGGTGTCGTTGTCGTGGGTCCCGCCGTAGACCACGCTATCGGGCTGGTGGTTGTGCGGCAGAAAGCGCGGCTCGCCAACAGCCTCCGGTCCCCATGCGAACTGCAACACCCGCATGCCGGGAAACTGGTGCTGGCGGCGCAAGTGCTCCACCTCCGGCGTGATCAATCCCAGATCCTCCGCAATGATGGGCAGGTGTCCCAAGGCCTGGGTGGCCGCAGCGAACAGTGCGTCGCCCGGCGCCTGGACCCAACGACCGCGCTCGGCCGTGGGTTCGTCCGCGGCAATTTCCCAGCAGCTCTCGAAGCCGCGAAAGTGGTCCACACGAACGATGTCGACCATGGCGCAGGTGTGGCGGAAGCGCTCGACCCACCAGCGATAGCCATCCTGTGCATGGCTGGGCCAGCGGTACAGCGGGTTGCCCCAGCGTTGTCCGGTGGCGCTGAAGCTGTCCGGTGGAACGCCTGCGACCACAGTCGGCCGACCGTGGGCGTCGAGTTGGAACAGCTCCGTATGGGCCCAGACATCCGCACTCTGCTGGGCGATGAAAATCGGCAGGTCGCCGATCATGCGCACCCCGCGGTCACTGGCGTAAGCCTTCAAGCGGTTCCATTGCCGGAAAAAGCACCATTGACAGAACTTCCAGAAGGCCACGCGCGGTGCATGCCGGATCGCCGCCTGCGCCAGGGCTGCAGGATCGCGCCGGGCCAGCATTTGGGGCCAGTCACACCAGTCCTGACCAGCGGCAGCCTCGGCCAGCACCATGAACAGCGCAAAGTCATCCAGCCAGGCCTGCTGCACCTGGCAAAACTGCTCCAGGTCCGCCTGCTCCGCGGGTGTTGCCAGCAACGCGAACCGGTCGGCGGCCAGCGCTAGGCGCCGCATGCGCCAGGGGATCACCGTCTCGTAGTCGACGGCGCGGCTGTTGTCAGGGGCTTGTTCCAGGTCGTGTGGCTGCAGCCAGCCGCGCTGCTGCAACTCAGCGAGATCGATCAACAGCAGGTTGCCGGCGAAAGCGGAGCTGCTCATGTACGGACTGTTGCCCAGGCCGATGCAACCCAGCGGCAGAACCTGCCACAGGCTTTGTCCACCCGCCACCAGCCAGTCGACAAAATGCCGGGCGGCCTCGCCCAGGTCGCCGCAGCCGTACGGACCCGGCAGGGATGTGACATGCAACAGCACGCCGCTGGCTCGGGGAAATCGCATGCTCGATGGTACTTTCGACAGGTTTGTGCGTAGCCTGCGGCCCGCTGCAACGCCTGAAACATTGTCACCCATCCAGTGCATTGACTGCCTGACCCGGGCTCATTGATACTTGCTCCGATGGTCACAGTTCTTGCGCGGTTCCCAGCCTCCACCCAAAACGCAATGAGCGCCATGGTGAGCGGCGCGCTTGCCCCACCCGCATGATGGACTCCGCGATGTCAGCCGGCCAGGCTGGCAGCGCTGAGGTGCAGGCCGCAGCTATCTTTGTCTTGAATGAAGCTGATGCGGGACGCAATCGGTCGCGCCAGGGCAGGTTGACCGGGTGAGCACCCTGTTGCCCCCTGCGGATGGACGGCGCCACGGGCAGTTTGCGCTGAGGCAGAATGTGTCCATGCACAGTGCGACTCTTCCTGATGCGACCGTGGACCCCGACAGCCTGCAGTTCGCCGACGACCCCGCCGCAGCTGGTAGTGGCGCCGAAGACTGCTGGCGCATCCTGCTCGTTGACGACGAGCCAGACGTTCACCGGGCTACCACCTTTGCTCTTGCGGGGCTGCGGATCCTGGGGAAGAACCTGGAATTCCTGCACGCGCACCGCGCCGACGAGGCCAGTGCACTGCTGCAGCGTGAAAAGGATATCGCAGTGGTGCTGCTGGACGTGGTCATGGAACGCGAGGACGCCGGCTTGCACCTGGTGCGCACGATCCGCAACACCTTGGGCCTGACCGATCTGCGCATCATCCTGCGGACCGGCCAGCCGGGCTGCGCGCCCGAGATCGAGACCATCCATGATTACGACATCAATGCCTACAAGACCAAGTCAGAGCTGACGCGCAGCCGGCTGTACGCGACGGTGACAGCAGCATTGCGTGCCTTTTCGCAGATCCGGGCCCGGGACGAACTCGCTTTTTCCGACCGCCTGTCGGCCTTGCCCAACCGTAACCGCTTCATCAACCTGATTGATCGCAAGCTGGCCCAGGGCGACTGCAACGAAGTGCAGATCGCCATCCTGGATATCGATGACTTCTCCGAGGTCAACGATGCCCTGGGGCACCTGCAGGGCGACCGCCTGCTGCAAGCCGTCGCCGACCGGCTGACAGCGAGCCTGGAGCCCGGCACGGTGCTGGCACGCATTGGCAGCGACACCTTCGGTCTGATGGGCACGCCACTGACGGTTGATCCCGGACACCTGCTGGGCCTGTTCCGGCAGCCGTTTGCGGTGCAAGGCAACGCGATGCTGGTGACGGCCACCATCGGCCTGGCGCGGCTGCTTGAGGTCGAGGAGTCCGGGCGGGACGCGCTCAAGGATGCCAATATCGCGCTCAAGCGGGCCAAGAAGATCCAGCGCGGCAGCTACATGATGTTCTCCAAGGACATGGGGGCCGATAGCTGGGAGCGGGTACGCCTGCTCCAGGGCCTGCGCACGGCAGTTGACAGCGAGCGCCTGTTCATCGTGTACCAGCCGCAGGTCAGCTTGCAGGACATTCGGGTGGTGGGGGTGGAGGCACTGCTGCGCTGGCGCAATGACGAGGGCGTGTTTGTGCCGCCCAACCGCTTCATTACCCTGGCCGAAGCTTCTGGCCTGATCGTGGCCATAGGCCACCCGGTGTTCATGCTGGAAACACTGACGCGCATCAAGCAGCTGGGGGTCTCGATCGCGACTGACGACTTCGGCACCGGATATTCCTCGCTCAGCCCGCTGCGGCTGATGCCGGCAGACCGGCTCAAGATCGACCGCGCCTTTATCATCGAGCTGGGCACCCGGACCTCCGGCGGCCACATTGCAGCCATGGTGGTGGAACTGGGCCGCAAGCTGAAGATGACCGTGATTGCCGAGGGCGTGGAGAATGAAACCCAGGCCGCCATCCTGGCGGAGATGGGCTGCGAGGAAGGCCAGGGGTACCTCTATGCCAAGCCCCTGACCTCACCCGATCTCAAGTCCTGGCTGCAAGCCCGGGCGCCGACCCGACCGGGCGTCAGCAATGGCACTGCAGCACCGGCTGCCTGACAGGACTTCGTCGCGCCAAGCATGTATCTGCCGCCGCACTTCGCTGCCAAGGACCCCGAAGCCGCCTGGGACCTGGTCCGCGCCTATCCCTTTGCCTCATTGATCAGTGTTGATGATGCTGGCTTTCCCTTTGTCAGCCACATTCCGATGCATCTGGAGAGCACGCCCGAATCCGCCCGGCTGCTGGCCCATGTGGCACGACCCAATCCCCACTGGCGGTACCTGCAGCAGCGGCCGCAAGCGCTGGTCACGTTCATGGGGCCGCATGCCTACCTGTCGCCGCGGGTCTATCCGGATCTGGCGCGGGTGCCCAGCTGGAACTACCTGGCGGTCCATTGCACGGTACAGGCCAGTCTGATCGAGGAGCCGCTGGCCCTGGACCGCCTGCTCAAGACCCTGATAGCAGACCACGAGCCAGCCTATGCCCAGCAGTGGCGCGATCTGGGCCCGGAGTTCGCCCACAAGATGATGGCTGGCATCGTCGGTTTCGAGCTGCGGATCACCGGCGTCCAATGCAAGCTCAAGCTGAACCAGCACCGGCGCGAGGCGCATGCCGCCATGGCTGCCATGTATGCCAGCGGCAGCGACGACGAGCGTGCGTTGGTGCACTGGATGCGGCGTCTGGGCATGGTGGCAACCGACGCCGAGCCCCGCGATTGATATGCGCGCAGCCTTGGGAATTGTCAGTTTGCTGGTCGTGCTGGCGGTGGTTGCGCTGCTCAACCGGCAGCAGCTCAAGCCGCACGAGACCCGGCCCAACGCAGCTGCGTCGGCAGCGGCGGCCGCCGGAGTCGCCCTGCCGGCGGCGACGCCTGGCGCGTCTCCGCAGCAACAGGGCGAGCAGATACAGAACCAGGTCAAGCAGTCGCTGGAGGCGGCAATGCAGCAGACGCGCACCATTCCAGATGAGAAATAGCAGCTCAATCGGGCTGCGGCCCAATAGCAGAAGGCACGGAGAGCTGCCAAATGCATAGCGATGTGGTGCCCGACGATGACGCTGCGATGGCTGCAGCCCTGGACCAGGCACGGCACGCCCTCGCCCTGGGCGAAGTGCCCGTGGGCGCCGTGGTGCTGCATGAAGGGCGCATCGTGGGGCGCGGCCACAACGCACCGGTGTCCGTGCATGACCCCACGGCGCATGCCGAAATTCGGGCCCTGCGCCAGGCCGGCCTGACGCTGGGCAACTATCGGCTGGACGGCTGCAGCCTCTACGTCACGCTGGAGCCTTGCGCCATGTGCGCCGGCGCCATGTTGCACGCGCGGCTCGAACGTGTTTGCTTTGGCGCCGTCGATCCCAAGACCGGCGCGGCAGGCTCGGTGCTTGATCTGTTCGCGAATCCAGCCCTGAACCACCACACGAAAGTGCAGGGCGGCCTGATGGCGCAGGAGTCGTCGGCGCTGTTGCACGGCTTCTTCCACGCGCGTCGCGCCCAGACCCGCTCCGCCGGGCAGCCAGTGCGCCAGGACGCAGTGCGCACAACCGAGTCCTGTTTTGACCAGTTGCCCGACTACCCGTGGAGCGGCAGCTACGTCAGCGAACTGCCAGCGCTGGATGGCCTGCGGATGCATTATCTCGATCTGGGTCCGGCGGATGCGCCGCTCACCTGGCTGTGTCTGCATGGCAATCCAGCCTGGAGCTACCTGTACCGCAAGATGATTCCCGTGTTCCTGGCTGCCGGCGCCCGGGTGGTGGCACCCGACATGATCGGTTTCGGCAGAAGCGACAAGCCGAAGAAGGACAGTTTCCACAGCTTTGGCTGGCATCGGCAGGTGTTGCTGGAACTGGTGCGGCATCTCGACCTGCAGCAGGTGGTGCTGGTGGTTCAGGACTGGGGTGGGCTGCTGGGCCTGACGCTGCCGATGGAGGAGCCCTGGCGCTATCGTGGCCTGCTGCTGATGAACACGATGCTGGCGACCGGTGACGCCCCCTTGTCGGCCGGATTTCTTGGCTGGCGCGACATGTGCGAGCGCAATCCCGAGTTTGACGTTGCCAGGCTGTTCGCCCGCGGCAACCCGCAGATGTCGGTGGCCGAATGCGCGGCCTACAACGCACCCTTTCCGGACCGCGGCCACCGCGCGGCGCTGCGCGCCTTCCCGGCCATGGTACCGGAGCGTGCGGACGACGACGGTGCTGCCGTATCGCGCCAGGCCCGGGACTTCTGGCGCAAAGACTGGCAAGGCACCAGCATGATGGTGATCGGCATGCAGGACCCGGTGCTGGGGGAGGGCAGCATGCGCGCCCTGCGCCAGCAGATCCGGGGCTGCCCGGAGCCGATCTGCCTGCCGCAGGCCGGCCACTTCGTGCAGGAACACGGCGCCGACATTGCAACAACCGCCATCGTGCAACTGGGATCGTGAGCCGGCACATCTACATCTATTCGCCCTCGGGCGCAGTCCGCGACAAGGCCGCGTTCAGACGGGCGTTGGCGCGCCTGCGGGCCATGGGGCATGAAGTCGAGGTCGACGAAGCGGCATTGGCCAGCCACCAGCGCTTTGCTGGCGACGACGAAGTCCGGCTTGCCGCCATCCACCGAGCCGCCGCCAGTGGTGCCGATGTAGCCCTGATCTCGCGCGGGGGCTATGGCCTGACCCGCATCCTGCCGCACATCCGCTATGGCGCGCTGGCCAAGGCGGTGGAGCGTGGCATGCACCTGGTGGGCATGAGCGACTTCACGGCTCTGCAGTGCGCCCTGCTGGCACACACCGGCGCCAGAAGCTGGGCCGGCCCGGCCTTGTGCGAGGGCTTTGGTGGTGAAGCTGCACCGGACGAGATCATGCAGGCCTGCTTTGACGACCTGCTGCTTGGGCAAGGCGAAGGCGCGGGCTGGCGCCAACGCCGCCCGCGCTCTCCAGCCGCTATGGATTCAGGAGCCGGCCACTCAATATCCACGGGAATTTCCGAGGAGTTCACCATCAAGAACCGGGTCTTGTGGGGTGGCAATCTGGCGCTGCTGGCCGCACTGGTGGGCACACCCTACCTGCCTGACATACGTGGCGGCATCCTGTTTCTGGAAGACGTGGCCGAACATCCCTACCGGGTGGAGCGCATGCTGACCCAGTTGCTGCTATCGGGCGTGTTGGCGCGCCAGAAGGCGGTACTGCTGGGTCAGTTCACCGACTACACGCTGGTCCCGCATGACCGTGGCTTCAACCTGCTGCAGGTGGAACGTTGGCTGCGCGAGCGGATCAAGGCCCCGGTGCTGAACAACCTGCCCTATGGCCACGTCGCCACCAAGGTGCTGCTGCCTGTGGGCGCCAAGGTGGATCTGGTGGTGCAGGGCAGCGACGCCCTGCTGTACTGGGGTTGATGTGCTTACTGGCCCAGGGTACTGGGTCGCGAATAGAAGCCGCTGGGCAGCAAGCCCTCGAACATGTCCGTCAGCGCGCCAATCTGGCTGCGCGCCGCCGACTCTCCATGCACTGCGGCCAAGGCATTCATCAATTCCGGTCGCAGATACCACAGGCCCTTGACATCAGCCACCAGCGCCACCCGACGCTCCAGCACCGGAAAATTGGCGCACCCGGATTCACCCAGACAGGACAGCATCTGCCCACGGATGGCCTCGATCCGGTTGACGGCGCGCGCGCTGTCACTGGCCGTGCCGCCCAGCATGCCGTGCACGCTCGTGATGAAATTTGATGGGGTCCAACGCATCGGTGTTGCCGGTTGCTTGCGCTTCCAGTCGTTATAGGTTGTAACAGTACACGCAGCCGCTGCCACGGGCAAGTCATCCAGCGTCGGTTGCGTTCTCAAAAAACAACAGGCCACAGTTCCATGTCGGCCAGGGCTTCGATCTGCGCGCCTTGCGCGTGCTGTCTGCTGGACGCAGTGGCGTGGCAACTTACAATTCCGCTGCAGCACCGGATTCCAGCGGCAATGGCCTAAACTCATCGTCACAAACTGCATACGGAAATCTCCAGGGCATGGGTGTTCGCACAACCGTCGTATTCACCGACCTGATCGGCAGCACCGGCGTTTTTGAGGCGATGGGCAATGCCGAGGCGACCCGCACCGTGACCGACACCACGCGCAGGATCAGCGAGGTCTGCGCCGCCCACCAGGGCCGCGTCGTGAAGACCATGGGGGACGGCGTGCTGGCGCTATTTCCAGATGGGCAACCGGCCATAGATGCTGTCGTCGAGATGCAGCGCAGCCACCAGAAGCAGTACCTGGCCACACCCGAGTCCTTGCGCATGCCCTTGCGCATTGGCGTCGCAGGGGGCGAGGTGGAAATTGTGGACGGCGACTGTTTCGGTGATCCGGTCAACGTCGCATCTCGCCTGAACGACCTGTGCGGCCCGCACCAGATCTGGGTCAACAGCGATGCGCTGGACTACGCGACGGAGGGTGAGGGGGTGCGCTTCCGCACGCTCGGGCCGATCCAGATCCGCGGGCGTGCCGAGCCCTGCACGGTCTACCAGATCGAATGGCGGGAGGAGCAGCAATCCGATTTCCTGACCATCCAGGGCGAGATCGACACCGTGGCTGATGCCCAGGGCGATCCCTTGGGGCGGCAAATTGAGTTGCGCTGGCTGGACCACACCAAGGCCTTTCAGTCTTTCGAGCTGCCGGTGCACATTGGCCGGGTGCGGCAGGTGGAGTTTCCGGTGAATGACCCTCGGGTTTCACGCACCCATGCCCGGATCGAATGGCGCCATGGCAGCGTGATGCTGGTCGATGTTTCCACCTTCGGCAGTTGGGTCCGCTTTTCCGGTGGTGGCTCCGATCTGTTGCTGCGTCGCGAGGAGTGCGTGTTGCACGGCACCGGCGAGATCGCGTTGGGCGCGTCCTTTGCTGACAGCAGCGTACCCACCGTTGGGTTCAGCGTGACCTGAGCAGGTTCAACGGTGTACTGAGAGCGCTTGCTGGCTTTCGGATCTGCGTCGGCATGACATTAACTAAACATAATATACATCGTATCAAATACGATTGATGCATCAACGCCGCCGCGCCGACCGTACACCAGCCAGTTCCTTCACCGTCGACAACACCCGTGCCAGGCGCCCGCCATCGGATACCTCCACGGTAAACGTCATCCACGCCGTGCCCTTGACCGACTTGGTCTGGACGCCG
>JANMKM010000428.1:0-3958 GCA_031372035.1 Rhodoferax sp.
CGCGCCCGGAGGCCAGGATGAGGACGGTGGGTTGCAGCACGGTGCCAGTATCGGATGCGCGAGCGCGCAAGGGAACAGGTATTGTCTGCCCTGTCGCAGTTGCAGTCGCAGCGAGGCCCGGGCCAAGTGGGTATGCTGTGCCCTGGAGACCCCCGCCGATGGACGTTGTTGTGGAATTTGCTGCGAGCCTGCGCCGCCACGTGCCCTGCGAGGCGCAGACCGTGCCGCCGGGAAGCCTGCGCGACGTGCTCGACGCTGCCCTGCGCGCCGTGCCGGCCTTGGCACACTACATCTACGACGACCAGCGCAGCGTGCGCAAACATGTGGCGGTTTTCGTGAACCAGCAGATGGTGCAGGACCGGTCGAATCTGGCTCTGCCGGTGCGCCCGGGCGATCGGGTGCTGGTGGTACAGGCGCTGAGCGGCGGCTGAACGCCGCAGCGACTGCAGAAACAGGAGAAACGCGAATTGAACACATTGCTGGTTGCCACCCGCAAAGGCCTTTTTGTGGCGCAGGGCGCGGGCACGGCCTGGAAGATATCGGCGCATCATTTCCCCGGCGAACCGGTCACCCAGGTGCTGGCCGACCCGCGCGACGGCGCCTGGTATGCCGCGCTGCGCATGGGCCACTTTGGCATCAAGCTGCGCAAGAGCACCGATGGTGGCGCGAACTGGGCCGAGATCACGGCGCCGTCCTTTCCCGCCAAGCCCACGGACGGGCCCTGGGCAGACGACCCTACGCCGTGGAGCGTGGATACGGTGTGGTCGCTGGCGGCGGGTGGCGCATCCGAGCCAGGCACCTTGTGGGCCGGCTGTATTCCGGCCGGGCTGTTCAAGTCCGAGGACGGCGGCGCCAGCTGGACACTGAACAAGCCCCTGTGGGAGCAGCCCGGGCGTCGGCAGTGGATGGGTGGCGGGTTCGACCATGCCGGTGTGCATTCGGTGCTGGTGGACCCGCGTGATGCGCGCCATCTCAGTCTCGCCATCTCGTGCGGTGGTGTCTGGCAAAGCCATGATGCCGGCGCGAGCTGGGAATTGACCGCCAAGGGCATGCGCGCCGATTTCATGCCGGCCGAAAGCGCCGAAGACGGCAATATCCAGGACCCGCATTGCATGGTGCAGTGCAGCGCAAATCCTGACAGCCTGTGGGTGCAGCACCACTGCGGCATCTACCGTTCCGAGGACGGCGCGCGCAGCTGGCAGCCGATTCCCGCCCCGCAGCCCTCCGGCTTCGGTTTTGCGGTGGCCACCGACCCGCGCAACCCGCAGCGGGCCTGGTTCGTGCCGGCCGTGGCCGATGTGCTGCGTATCCCGGTCGACGGCAAACTCGTGGTTACGCGCACGGACGACGGGGGCCAGACCTTTCGGTCCTTCGGCGCGGGCTTGCCGCATGAGCATGCCTGCCATCTGGTGTACCGGCACGGGCTCGACGTCACGGCGGACGGCCAGACCCTGGCCATGGCCTCCACCACCGGCGCCTTGTGGACGAGCGCCGATGCCGGCGAACACTGGGCGACCGTGTCGCGCGATCTGCCGCCGGTGGCCGCACTGCGCTTCGTTCCTGCATGACGCAGTCGCGTTACGGTTGGGTCGTGGTGGCTGCAGCCTTTGTCAGCATGGCGGTCATCTTTGGCGTGGTCTATTCCTTCGCGGCGTTTTTCGCGTCTTTCGCCACGGGCTTTTCGGCGCAGCGCGCCGATGTCGCGCTGGTGTTTGGCCTGTGCGGTCTGATCTATTTTGGCTTCGGGGCATTCGCCGGCATGCTGTCCGACCGCTTCGGGCCGCGGCTGGTCTGCAGTTTCGGCATGGTGTGCATCGCTGGCGGCCTGTTTGCCACCAGCGCGGCGCAGTCCATGGGGGCGATCTACCTGAGCTATGGCGTGGTGATCGGGCTGGGTGTGGCGCTGGTCTACACCCCGTCCATCGCCTGCGTGCAGCCCTGGTTCAGCACGCGCCGCGGCATGGCGGCGGGCATTGCCAGCGCGGGTATCGGCGCTGGCACCCTGGTGGTGCCGTTGCTGGTGGTGGCCGCCATCAGCCTGCAGCAGTGGCGCGACGCGATGCGCCTGGCCGGGGTTGCCGTGCTGCTGGCCGGTTTGAGTGCCACGTTGTTGCTGCGGCGCGCGCCGGCCGCCATTGGCCGCGCCGGCACGGTGGTACCCGGGCTCAGCCTGCGCGAGGCCTTGCGCACGCGCCGCTTCCAGTGGCTGTATCTGGCCACCGTGCTGGCCGCGCCGCCCATGTTTGTCCCGTTCGCGCACGCCTCGGCTGCTGCGCGCGACATGGGCATCAGCGACGCGCGTGCGGTCGGGCTGGTCGGGCTGATCGGCATTGGCAGCCTGGCCGGCCGCTTTGCCATCGGTGCACTGGCCGACCGCGTCGGCCGCAGCCTGACCCTGGTGCTGATGCAGGCGTCCATGGGCGCGTCCCTGTTGCTCTGGCAGTGGTCCTGGGGTTATCCGGCGATGGCGCTTTTCGCGGTCTGGTTCGGCCTGAGTTATGGTGGCATCGTGTCGCTGCTGCCGGCGCTGTGCATGGATTTTTTTGGCGCGCGCGCGGTGGCTGGCATCATCGGCACGCTGTACACCGGGGCGGCGCTGGGCAATCTGCTTGGACCGGTACTGGCCGGCATGGCGTTTGACCGGCTGCACAGCTACAGCCTGGTCATCTGGCTCTGCATGGCCCTTTCGGTGGCGGCTACCCTGGCCTCCCTGCGTGTATACCGCGAAAGCGGTGGCGAACCGGCGCCATGAGATAGACGGCGCGCTCTTTCTGCAGCTTTGTGCGGGCTGTTGGCCGGCTTGCGCACTCCAGCCTCCTGGGCCGCGGCAACTGTCGCAAATTGAGAATTTCTGGCCGGTGTCGCAAGTCACCTAGGGTTTCACCTAGGTCATGTGCCATGTCGGTCTTCCACAATTTGTCGGTTCGAATAGACCACCCAACGCTGGAGGAGACACTTTATGCAAATTAAATTGAAGGTCAATGGCAAAGCTGCCAATCTGGACGTGCCGCCCAACACCCTGCTGGTGCAGGTGCTGCGCGAGCACCTCGGCCTCACCGGGACACACGTCGGCTGCGACACCGCCCAGTGCGGCGCGTGCACCGTGCACGTGAACGGCAATGCCGTGAAGTCCTGCAACGTGCTGGCGGCCCAGGTGGCTGGCGCGGACGTCATGACGATCGAAGGTCTGGCCCAGGCCGATGGCACCATGCACCCGATGCAGGCCGCCTTCAAGGAGTGCCACGGCCTGCAGTGCGGTTTTTGCACCACCGGCATGGTGATGAGCGCGGTAGACCTGTGCGCCAAACATCCCAAGGCCAGTGAGCTGGAAATCCGCGAGTTGCTGGAAGGCAATATCTGCCGCTGCACCGGTTACCAGAACATCGTGCGCGCCGTGGTCCAGGGCCAGGCCGCCATGGCCTCGGCCTGAAAGAGGAGAACATCATGGGTGCATCCGATTTCTCCAAGCTTCCCCACATCGGCGAGTCGCTCCGGCGCAAGGAGGATTACCGCTTCCTGACGGGCGCCGGCCAGTACACCGACGACATCACGCTGGCCAAACAGTCGTACGCCGTATTCGTGCGCAGCCCGCACGCCCATGCCAATATCAAGGGCATCGACCTGGCCGCGGCCAAGGCCATGCCCGGCGTGATCGAGATCTTCACCGGCAAGGACGTGGAAGGCAAGATGGGCGGCCTGCCCTGCGGCTGGCTTATCAACAACCCCGACGGCACGCCCATGAAGGAGCCGCCCCATCCGATCCTGGCGCAGGGCAAGGTGCGCTACGTGGGTGACCATGTCGCCATGGTGGTGGCAGAAACGCTGGAGCAAGCCAAGAACGCCGCCGAGGCGGTGGCCGTGGACTACGACGTGTTGAGCGCGGTCGTCCGCGTGACCGACGCGGGCAAGGCCGCCGCCCTGCACGAGGCGGCGCCCGACAACCACTGCTACAAGTGGG
>JANMKM010000430.1:0-12697 GCA_031372035.1 Rhodoferax sp.
GCGCCGGTGGATGGTCTCGATCGAGCCGATATCGACGCCGCGCGTTGGCTGCCCAACCAGGATCAGCTTCGGTGCGCTGGCGATTTCCCGGCCCAGTACGACCTTCTGCTGGTTGCCACCGGACAGCAGTCCGGTACGCAACTGCGGGTCCGCCGGCCGGACGTCGAAATCGGCAATGATGGACTTGGCATGGCTCAACAGGGCATCCTGGTTCAGCAACGGCCCGCGGCAAAAGCCATGCTGTTGTCCCAGAGCGCAATTGAGCATCACGGAATAGTCTTCCACCAGGCCTTCATGCAGCCTGTCCTCAGGCGCATGGGCGATGCCCAGGGTCCGGAACACGGCGGGTAAACCATCGGCGTCAGCGCGGCCGGCATAGGGCAGGTCCTGATCGAGCAGGCGCAGCGTGCCGCTGCTGGGCAGCCGCATGCCAGCCAGCACCTCCAGCAATTCGCTCTGGCCGTTGCCTGAAACACCGGCGATAGCCACGATCTCGCCGGCGCGAACTTCGAAATCCAGCCGATCCAGCAGCGGCACACCATGTGGACCGTTCAGCGTGAGCTGCTGTGCACGCAGCACCACGGCGCCAGCCGGTGCCGGGCTGCGTGCGAGGTTGCTGTCGACCTGACGCCCCACCATCAACTGGGCCAGCGCTTCACGGCTGCTGCTGGCCGTATCGACCTCGCCGACCACCTTGCCCGCGCGCATCACAGTCACGCGGTCGGTGACTGCAAAGATTTCCTGCAGCTTGTGGGTGATGAGGATGATGGTCTTGCCCTGGTCGCGGAACAGCCGCAGGATGGCGAACAGCGCATCCGCCTCCTGCGGTGTCAACACGGCGGTGGGCTCATCCAGGATCAGGATGTCCGCGCCGCGGTAGATCAGTTTCAGGATCTCGACCCGCTGCTGTGCCCCCACCGACAGGTCCTCAATCCGCGCCATGGGGTCGACTTCCAGTCGGTAGCGCTGCCCGAGCTCGCGCAGCGTCTGTTGGGCTGCGCGAAAGCTCTGGCCCAGCACGGCACCACCTTCCACGCCCAGCATGATGTTTTCCAGCACGGTGAAGCGCTGCACCAGCATGAAGTGCTGGTGCACCATGCCGACCCCATGGCGGATCGCATCCTGGCTGTTGCGGATCCGCGCCAATGCACCGTCGAGCCAGATATTGCCGCCGTCGGCCTGGTAGTAGCCGTACAGAATGCTCATCAGGGTCGACTTGCCGGCGCCGTTTTCGCCGATCACGCCATGGATCGAACCCCGGGCAATGTCAAAACTGACCCCGTCATTGGCCTTGACCGGACCGAACTGCTTGCAGATCCCCTCGAAACGGACGATCGGGGCCATGCCCTGCTGAACTGGCGATGGGCTCAAACCGGGCAGCTGTTCTTCTCGCGGTAATCCACCACCTTGACCTTGCCGGAGACGATGTCCTTCTTGGCTTCGTTGATGCGGGTCTCCATGGCGGGAGTAATGAGCTTGCGGTTGTTGCTGTCCAGTGCCCAGTCGACCCCGCCTTCCTTCAAGCCCTTGACCGTGACGCCGGCCTTCCAGGTGCCATTCTTCACCGCCATGAATCCGTCATACACGGCGTTGTCGACGCGCTTGAGCATCGAGGTCAGGATCGTGCCGGGATAGAGGTGGTTCTGGTTGGAGTCCACGCCGATGCCCAGCTTGCCCTTGTCTTTGGTCACCTGCAGTGCCCCCAGGCCACTGCCGCCGGCAGCAGCAAACAACACGTCAACGCCGCGGTCAAACTGGGCTCGGGCCAACTCGCTGCCCTTGGCCGGATCGCTCCAGGCGGCAGCGGTGGTGCCCACCATGTTCTGCGTCACCTCCATCTTGGCGTCCACGGCCTTTGCGCCTTGGGCATAACCGCAGCCGAAGGCCCGGATCAGCGGAATGTCCATCCCACCAATGAAGCCGACCTTTTGGCTTTTGCTGGCCAGCGCTGCTGCCACGCCCACCAGGTAGGAGCCTTCCTCTTCCTTGAACGTGACCGAGTCCACGTTGTCGCCCTTGACCACGCTGTCGATGATCATGAACTTGACCTTGGGGAATTCCTTGGACACGGTCTCCACCGCCTTGGTCATGGTGAAACCGATGGCCACCACCATGTCCACATCCTTGCGCGCCAGGTTGCGCATCACCTGTTCCGACTGCGAATCATTGTTTATCTGCGCATCCAGATAGCTGATCTTGGTCTCCTTCTTGAAGCGCTCCGCGCCTTCGTACGCCGACTGGTTGAAGGATTTGTCAAATTTGCCGCCACCGCCATAGACAATGGCGAGCTTGGGGTCGGCCGCCTGGGCTGCCAGCGCGAACAGGGCGCTGCCTGTGGCAATTGCGAGGGTGGTCAGTTTCATGATGGTGGGCTCTCGATAGGTGTTCGGGAAATAACAATTATTGCCGACAATGCCGGGCCAGCGGCAATGTAAGCAGCGGCAGCGCCGGACAAGCACAAGCTGTCATCCGGCCAAGGACATGTGCCGCCTCGGCGGCTGCAGCGCCGATCCACTGTTAGAGTTCAGCACCCTGGAGCATTTATGACCCATTTGATAGCAGCCCTGCTGTGCCTTGTTGCCTGGGGCGTGCAAGCGCAAACCACGCCGATCAAGATAGGCGAGATCAACAGCTATTCCACCATGGCCCAGTTCACCACGCCCTATCGCCAGGGCTGGCAGCTGGCCCTGGAAGAGGTCAATGCTGCGGGCGGATTGTTGGGCCGGCGGGTTGAGGTGATCGCGCGTGATGACGCGGGCCGGCCCGAGGAGGCGATCCGGCATGCGGTGGAACTGACCTCGAACGAGAAGGTGGACGTGTTGGCGGGAGGATTCCTGTCCAACATCGGGCTGGCGCTGGCCGACCACGCGCTGCGCAACCGGCGTCTGTTCGTCGCCAGCGAGCCGCTGACCGATGCCATTGTCTGGGACAAAGGCAACCGTTATACCTTCCGTCTGCGCCCCAGCACCTACATGCAGTCGGCGATGCTGGTGGAGGAAGCGGCCAAACTGACCGGGGCCAAGCGCTGGGCTACGATTGCGCCCAACTATGAATATGGCCAGAGCGCAGTTGCCAGCTTCAAGGAACTGCTCAAGGCCAAACGGCCGGATGTGGAGTTCGTGGCCGAGCAGTGGCCGGCACTGGGCAAACTCGATGCTGGCAGCACCTTGCAGGCCGTGATGCAGGCCAGGCCGGACGCGATCTTCAACGTCACTTTTGGTGCTGATCTGGCGAAGCTGGTCCGTGAAGGCAACCAGCGCAACGTCTTTCCGCGTACACCCGTCGTGTCGCTGCTGTCGGGTGAGCCGGAGTACCTGGAAGTGCTCAGGGACGAGACACCCCGCGGCTGGATCGTGACAGGCTATCCCTGGGACCAGATCGACACGCGGGAACACGCTTCGTTTGCCGCCAACTACTACAAGCGCTTCAACGAGAACCCCAAGGTCGGCTCGGTCGTCGGCTATGCCACCATGCAGGCAATCTTCGCGGCAATCCGCAAGGCCAAGTCGGTTGACAACGAAAGGCTGGTGCTGGCCATGCGCGGCCTGAAGTTCGCCACGCCATTTGGGCCGGCGGAGTTCCGTTCGTTGGACCACCAGTCCACCATGGGTGCCTTTGTCGGGCGGCTGGACCAGCGCGCCGGACGCGGAACGATGGTGCAATGGCGCTACGCAGACGGCGCGGCCTACATGCCCAGCGACGCCTACGTCCGCTCCCGGCGCGGCGCCGATGCTATGAAATAATCAGCGCTCGCCCGAAACCGCCCCGCCCGCCATGCCCACCAGCGTCTATGTCAAGGTCGTCGGATTTACCGACGTTGAAAGGCATGCGCTCAACACGCTGTTCCGCTTGTCGCAAGGCCAGGCCGCGACCTACCTGTTGTGGACAGCCGATCTGACCGTGCCACCGCACATGGCGCTGATCGATGTGGACAGCTACGAGGCCGGGCTGGAACTGGCATCGCCCGGCTTCAACCCCAACCTGAAGATGATCTGCATTGGCAGTGGCGCGCCGGCCAAGGCCTGGCGCAGCTTTCCCCGGCCGATTCAGTGGCCGCAAGTGGTCAGAGCCATGGATGAACTGTTCGCACCGCCACAAGGGCTGGACATCGACGTGGGCTTTGGTGACACTCTGGCGAATATGGTGCCGCCCGGCATCAAGGTGACGCTGATCGTCGATCCTTCGCGCGATGAACGCTTTTATCTACGGGCGCGGCTGGCCCTGTCCGGCCTGCTGGAGGTGGACGAGGCGGTAAGCGCAGAACAGGCGCTGGAACTGGCGGGCCGGCGCCACTATGACCTGGTCCTGGTCAGCATGGACTTACCCGACATGGACGGCTGGAAACTGATTGAACAACTGGTAGCGTTGGATCCTCCCATCGGCTGCGTCGTGATGAGCACCATGGACCCCTCCTGGCAGATGCGTGAACGCGCCGAACAAGCTGGCTGCCATGGTCTGCTGGTCAAGCCCTACGACCCCACGCAGGTCGTCTCCCTGCTACAAAAAGTCTAACTGCCGGTGCTTTTTCTAAAGGCGTCTCCGGCATTTCTCCCTCTGTAGACTTGAAGAACTCGGAGCAGTTGTGCCTCGATCGGCAGGGGCTCGCCGCAAAGCTGTGCCGCGAGCAGCTGGGCACACAGTGGCGCCAGGGTCAGGCCGCGCGACCCCATACCGGTGCAGAGCCACAGGTTGGGTCCGTCGGCTTCGGCTACTGGTCCGAGCAGGGGCAACCGGTCGGCGGTGGTCACGCGCGTGCCGCTCCAGGCCTGCACGCACCGGGCAGCCAGTCCGGCTTCCATGATGTCGGCCGCCCGGGGCAGCAGACTGCGCAGCCTGCGGGCGTTGTCGACATGCGCCTCTGTGGTGGATGGTTGTGGCCAGTCGGCACGTGAGTAAGTGGCGCCTGCAAACCAGGCCAATCCACCGTCCCACGGTACGTTGCTCACCAGGCTGCCGGAACCGTTGACGGGAAAGGGCGGTAGCAGGTCGGTCTCCTGGTCGGTCTGCATGCCCCAGCTCAGCTGGCCGTGGACCTGCTGCAGCACCGGTACTGCTGTTGGCGCAGAGTGCTTGCACGCGGCGGCCAGCAGTGCGCTGCAGCCGGCGGCGGCCGCGAGCACCACATGGCTGGCGCGGCCCAGAATCTGGCCGTCATCGGTTTGCGCCGACCAGAGACCATCTTCGAAGCGCAGCTGTTTGACGCCATGCCCTCCTGCAAAGCGTACACCGGGCTGCCCCAACCACGCCGCCACCAGAGCGGCTGGCTTGATCCAGGCCGCGTGGCTGTGCCAAAGGCAGTTCGCTGGCGCCGCCAGGCCTTGACTCCATGACTGGCCGGTGACTCTCTCTGGCGCCAGGCGGGACCAGGTCTTGCCTGCGTCACCCCAGGTGTCTGGCAGGTTTGCGCCGGTCCCGGTGCGCTGTTCCAGAACGCCGCTGGCCTGCCAGTCCAGACCTTGGCGCAAGTGGTTGCGAGCCTCGTGCAGGGTCAGGCGCAGACCGGCGCGGGACAGGCGCGAACGCGCGCTGTCGTCGACCGAAACATGCGACACCGCCAGGCCCACCGGCAGACCAGAGGCAGCGGTAGCCGGCCCAGGTGCGCTGTCCAGTACGGTCACGGGCCAGCCGCGCCGGGCCAGTGCTGCTGCTACGCTCGCGCCGGCCAGGCCCGCACCGATCACCAGGCAGCTTGGGTTAGCGCTGGCCACAGCCGGCCAGTTGCGTCGGGTCCGGGTCACGCGCCATTGCGGATCAAAGCGTGCAACCATGCTTGAATGGGGTGCTGGGCTCCGGTTCAGCACAAATCCGGATTGCTCCAGCAGCGCACGCCAGGCCGGATCAGCCTGTGCCAGGACGGCGCAGCTACCGCGATGGCACAGACGGGTCAGCGCGCCCAGCATCCAGCGGTCCCAGGTCGGCGCTGGTCTGGCAGGCAGAAATACGGCATCAAATTCGCACTGCTGGGCCCGCAGCATGGCGCGTTCGCCGCCAAGACAAAGCGTCAGCAGTATCCGTCCCTGTTGCAGCGACAGACGCGAGAAGCCGGGCAGCAGACCAAACCACTGCGACTCCAGGTCCGGCAGCAGGCTGGTCGCCAGTTGCGGCTCCATCTGCGCTGCCAGGTCGGACAGGGCCGGAAGCACCTGGGCGATCACGACGTAATGCAGGCTTTGACCGCGCTGCGCCATGGCGGTCCAGAATCTGCAGCAATCCAGGAAGTGCTGTCCGCCATCGAAATCGGCATCCAGCACGCGCCAGGCCGTGCCGGAACGAGCGGCGGCCGGCAGTCCGGCTGCATCGAGCCAGTGCCCGGGCGCGTTCATCCCACCGGGCATGCGGCCCGCGCGTCAGGCGCTGGGTGGTACGTAACCCTGCGCCGCGTCGGCTCCGCTGCCGAAGAAGTGGGCCTCCATTTGCCGCGCCAGGTATTGGCGGGCGCGGGCATCGGCAAGGTTCAAGCGGTTCTCGTTCACCAGCATGGTCTGGTGCTTGAGCCATGCGGCCCAAGCCTCCTTGCTGACGCTTTCCCACAGGCGTTTTCCGAGTTCGCCGGGGTAGGGCGGGAAATCCAGGCCCTCGGCCTCACGGCCCAGTTTGATGCAATTCACGGTGCGTGCCATATCCAGCCTCAGTGCGATTCAGTCAACAGTGGCCGCCATTATCAAGCTTTCATCCCGACCCACCATGGCCGCTGCTCCGGGAACGCGCAGCCATGCGCCGTGCGTCTGCGGCTGGGCAATAATTGCGCAACTTCAGCACATGCCGCACGTCTTGTTCAGGCTTGTGGGACAACAGCCAGGCGGCCGCCGCCAGCGGCCTGCATCCAGCGCCCGTATGAAGGCATCAATCAATTGAAAGCTCTGTGAAACAAGCGCGGACTGCTCCTGTAACTGTAGCGCCGGGGGATCAGAGCCTGGTCCGCCTGATCGCCGGATTCGTGCGCCAGCACTGGCGCGCCTATTGTGTTGCGGCGCTGATGCTGGCCGCCGTCGGTGCCCTGACGGTGTACGTGCCGCGCCAGGTAGGCGCGGTGGTCGATGCGTTGGCTGCTGGCCGGCTGCAGGGTGATGCCCTGTGGGGTGAACTGGTCTGGCTGCTGCTGGCCGGGGCTGGCATCTACTTTCTGCGGGTCGGCTGGCGATTGCAGTTGTTTGCGGCCAGCTACCGGCTCGGGGTTCAGCTGCGAACCCTGCTCTTTCAGCGCCTGTGCCAGCAGGGGCCCAGTTTCTACCAGCAACAGCGTACCGGCGACCTGATGGCTCTGGCCACCAACGATGTCGATGCCGTGGAGATGGCCGCCGGCGAAGCCATGCTGGCCGGCTTTGATGGCAGTCTGACCCTGTTGATGGTGGTGGCCATGATGACCCTGGGCATCGACTGGCGCCTGGGGCTGGTGGCGCTGTTGCCTTTCCCGTTCATGGCGTTGGCCTTCTGGCATATCTCCAACCAGATCCACAAGGCTTCGATGGATTCCTTGAGCCGCTTCAGCAAGCTCAATGACCAGGTGCAGGAAACGCTCTCGGGCGTGCGCACCCTGCGGGCCCTGGGACTTGAGGCGCGCAGCGCTGCCACGTTTGCGGATCTGGCCGAGAGCGCCGCCGAGGCCAGCCTGCGGGCGCAGCTCTGGGAGGCGGCCTACGAGCCGGCCGTGGGCATCACCCTGGTCAGCGCCACCGTGCTCACGCTCAGCCTGGGCGGCTATCTCGTCTGGCAGGAGGTGCTGAGCATAGGCGGGCTCACGGCCTTTTCCATGTACCTGGGACAACTGATCTGGCCGATGTTCGCCGCTGGCTGGGTGCTGGCCCTGTTCGAGCGCGGGCGGGCCGCCTGGGGCCGGCTGCAACCCGTGCTGAACCAGCCGTTGTCGATCGAGGACCACGGTACCTTGGCCCAGGTCGTACCGGGCGCGCTGCAGTTCCAGGGCCTGCATTTCCAGTACCCGGGCCAGCAGACACCGGCCTTGCGCGCCCTCGCATTCACACTGGCCCCGGGCCAGACCCTGGGCCTGGTCGGCCCCACCGGTGCCGGCAAGTCCACCGTGCTGCGCCTGTTGCTGCGCCAGTTCGCGCAGAACAGCGGGCGCGCCAGCTGGAACGGCGTGGCACTGGCGGACTACCAACTGGAGGCTTTGCATGCCGCCATCTGCTGGGTGCCCCAGGAACCGTTCCTGTTTTCGGCCTCGATCGCCAGCAACATCGCGCTGGCGCGGCCGCAGGCCACCCGGGCCCAGGTCGAGGAGGCGGCGCGGCTGGCCGCCATCCACACCGACATCCTGCGCTTTCCTCAGGGCTACGACACGGCCGTGGGCGAGAAGGGCGTGACGCTGTCTGGCGGGCAGCGCCAGCGCATTGCTATCGCCCGGGCCTTGCTGACCGACGCGCCGCTGTTGCTGCTCGATGACGCGTTGTCGGCCGTGGACACCCAGACCGAGGCCGACATCCTGGGCCATCTGCGCGAAACCCGCAGCGGCCGCACCGTGATCATCGTCAGCCACCGTCTGAGTGCTGTGATGGATGCGCAGCAGATCCTGGTACTGCACGATGGCCAGGTGACCGAGTCCGGCAACCACGCCGACCTGGTGGCCCGCGACGGCTGGTACGCCAGCCAGTGGCGCTACCAACAACTGGAGGCCAGCCTGGATGCCGCCTGAACGCAGCGATACCGGGCAGGCCCTGGCGCTGCTGCTGCAGGCAGCGCGGCCGGAGCGGCGCCACCTGTGGGTCGGTGCAATGTGGCTGGTGCTGGCGGCCGGCCTGGAGGCGCTGGGGCCCCTGTGGGCCAAGCACTTCATCGACCAGTACCTTCAGCCGCGCCACTTCGACGCCTTGGGTGTGGGCTGGCTGCTGGCGGGCATCCTGCTGACCGGCTGCATTGCCAGCGTGGTGCGCTACCTGCAGCTCACGCGCCTGGCGGGCGTAGCCATGCGCTCGGTGCGCCGCCTGCGTGAGCAGGTCTATGGCCACGTGCTGCGCCTGCCCATGGCCTTCTTTGACAAGGCCATCACCGGCCAGCTGGTCAGCCGCGTGACCAACGACACCGAGCAGGTGAAGAACCTCTACGTCCAGGTGTTGTTCGTGATGCTCGACAGCAGCATCGTAGTGACCGGTGCCATCGCCGCAATGGCCTGGCTGGACTGGCGCCTGATGCTGATCGTGGTGGTGCTGGTGCCGGCGGTGGTGGTGATCGTCTGGTTCTACCAGCGTTTCAGTGCTCCGGCAGTGGCCCGTGCCCGGGAGAAGCGCAGTGACATCAATGCCCAGATGGCCGAATCGATCTCCGGCATGGCGGTGTTGCAGGCCAGCAATGCCGAAGGCCGCTTTCGGCAGCGCTTTGGCCTGACCAACCAGCAGCATTACCAGGCCCGGTTGGCCGAATTGCGCGCCAACGCATGGCTGCTGCGCCCGATGCTGGACCTGCTCAACGTGATCCTGCTGGTGGTGGTGATCCACAGCTTCGGCCAACGGCTGCCGGGCGCGCTGGAAGTCGGCGTGCTGTATGCCTTTGTCAGCTACATCGGACGGGTTGTGGACCCGCTGATCCAGATTACGCTGCAATTCAGCCAGTTGCAGCAATCGGTGGTGGCTGCTTCCCGCGTCAACACCCTGCTGCAGGAGCCGAGGCCGCAGCCGGTCGCGGGGTCAGCCCGGATCACCGCGGGCCGCGTCGCTATGCAATCGCTGAGCTTCGGCTATGCCGCCGAGAATCCGGTACTGCACGACCTCAGCCTGGAGATTCCCGCCGGCAGCTTCTATGGCGTGGTGGGTCATACCGGCAGCGGCAAGTCAACTCTGCTGGCACTGCTGCTGCGCTTCTACACCGCGCAGTCCGGCCGGATCGAGATCGACGGCCGGCCATTGGCTCAATTCAGTGATGAAGACTTCCGTGCCGACGTCGGTCTGGTGCCGCAGGACCCGTTCCTGCTGGCAGCCAGCGCCCGCGAGAACATCGCCATGGGCCGCGCGCTGAGTGCGGCCCAGATCGAGGTTGCGGCCCGCGCTGCCCGCTGCCACGGTTTCATCATGCAACTGGAGCAGGGCTACGACACGCCGTTGGGCGAAGGCGGTGCGCGCCTTTCGGTCGGACAAAAGCAGCTGATCGCCATTGCCAGGGCCCTGGCCGGTGCGCCGCGCATCCTGTTCCTGGACGAGGCCACGGCCCATATAGATTCCGAGACCGAACAGATCGTGCAGCAGGCGCTGGCTGAACTGCGCGGACGGGTGACCGTCATTGCCATCGCGCATCGCTTGTCTACCATCCGCGATGCCGACCGGATCGTGGTGTTGAACCATGGGCGCATTGCCGAACAGGGCGCCCATGACGCGTTGATGGCACGCGAACAGGGCATCTACCAGCGCCTATACCTGTTGCAGCAACTCGGCGACTGACGGGGTTTGCAGCACAGACCGGTGGTCAAGCAGGCGACTGGGGCCGTGCGATCCATGCCTTATGCTGCCGCTCCATCTGCCACTTTGAATGGATTGACCATGCGACGACTTGAAGGCAAATCCGCCCTTGTAACCGGAGCCGCAAGCGGCATTGGCCGTGCCAGCGCCATCCTGTTTGCCGAACAGGGCGCCAGTGTGGTGGCCGTGGACAAGTCGCAGGAGCAGGTGCAGGAGACCGTGTACCAGATCAAGCAAGCTGGCGGCACGGCCCTGGCTCTGGTGCGCGACGCCGCCAGCGAAGTGGACGTGGAAGACTGCATCCAGACGGCTGTGCGCTCGCACGGCGCTCTGGACATCTGCTTCGCCAACGCCGGCATCAGCGGCGGGTTGCCGGTGTTCGACCAATTGACGGCTGCCGACTGGATGGCGATCCTGAGCGTTAACCTGGTCGGCGCCTTCCTGGCCGTGAAGCACGCCGCACGGGTGATGGTGCCGCGGGGTCGCGGTTCGATCATCTGTACCGCTTCCGTGGCCGGGCTGCGCTCCGGTGCTGGCGGTCCGCCCTACAGCGCCAGCAAGGCCGGTGTCATCAGTCTGGTGCAGACCAGTGCCAATGAGTTCGCCGGCACCGGTGTGCGCGTCAATGCCATCTGTCCGGGGCTGATCGAGACCGGCATGACCAAGTTCATCTTCGAGCGCGCCCGGGAGCACGGTTCGAGCAAGAAGATCGGCCAGCTCAACCCGCTGCGCCGGGGCGGTGTGCCCAGCGAGATCGCCTATGCCGCGCTGTTCCTGGCGTCGGACGAGGCCTCCTATGTCAATGGCCAGGCACTGGCGGTCGACGGCGGGCTGTCCAGTTCATTGCCGGTGGTACCGCCACGCAGCTGAAACCCGATAAGGAGCACTACATGCAGATGCGTAACCTGGGACGTTCCGGCATTGCGGTATCACCGCTGGCATTCGGTGGAAATGTGTTTGGCTGGACCGTGGACGAGGCCGCTTCCTTCGCGTTGCTTGATGCCTGGGTTGATGCCGGCTTCAACCTGGTGGACACGGCCGACGTCTATTCGATCTGGGTACCACGACACACCGGCGGCGAGTCGGAGACCATCATCGGCAAATGGCTCAAGCGCAGCGGCAAGCGCTCGCAGGTGGTACTGGCGACCAAGCTGGGCAAGCCGATGGGGCCGCAGCGCCAGGGCCTGAAGCCGGCCTACATCCGCCAGGCGGTCGAAGATTCGCTCAGGCGCTTGCAGACCGACTGCATCGACCTGTACCAGGCGCACGATGATGACACCCAGACTCCGATCGAGGACAGCCTGGGGGCCTTCGCGGAACTGATCCGCGCCGGCAAGGTACGGGCCATCGGAGCCTCCAATTTCAACGCGGAGCGTCTGGCCTTGGCACTGGACATCAGTGAACGTCTGTCGCTGCCGCGTTATGAGAGCCTGCAGCCGCTGTACAACCTCTACGACCGGGCGGTGTTTGAAGACGCCTTGCAGGCGCTGTGCCTGGAGCGCGGCGTTGGCGGCATCAATTTCTACGCACTGGCGGCCGGTTTTCTCAGCGGCAAGTACCGCAGTCCGGCAGACGCCACAAAAAGTGCCCGCGGTAAGGCCACCGTGGCCAAGTACCTGAATCACCGCGGCCTGCATATCCTGGCTGCGCTGGATGAGGTGGCGACCCGGCGCAAGGTTTCGCCGGCGCAGGTGGCGCTGGCATGGCAGATGGCCCGTCCGGGAATCACCTCTCCTATCGCCAGTGCGACCTCGCTGGCCCAGCTGGCTGAACTGGTGGCGGCTGCCCGGTTGCAACTGGATGTTGCGGACACGGCATTCCTGGACGCAGCGAGCGCTGCGGCCAATACGCCCTCAGCGTGAACGGATGCTGCCGGTCAGGGACTGTGCCGGGTAATACTGGCGGAAGGCTTTCCAGACGGCCCCCGACTTCGCCAGCTTCTCCAGCACCTCGCGCAAGGCAGCCTGGTCTGCAGGATCAAGAGCCGAGCGCGAAATATAGGCGCCACTGTCGCTCCAGGGTAGCTCGTCGATCGGCTCGTAGCGCTGGCCTGCCAGCAGCCGCGGCAAACTCCGGTCGTGGTCGATCGCGCCCAGCAGGATTGACTGGGCCATGATGGTCACTTCGGATTGGCCCTTTTCAGCATTCGGGCAACGGCGGCAACGTCCACGTGTTCCGTGACCAGTCCCCGGGCCTTCAGGCTGGCCAACAGCCGCTGGTACGCAGGGCCGAAGTCAAAGCGGCGCACCGGCTTGATCAGGGCTTACTCTGGCATGGCGGCTTGGTCGCTGCTC
>JANMKM010000434.1:0-6708 GCA_031372035.1 Rhodoferax sp.
TGCCCAGGCGCAGCACCTCCCACAGGGCCACGTCGGAAAAGCCGGCAAAGAAGGCCATGCGCCGCAGCTGCTGGAAGCGCTCGGCCTCGGTGGTCTGCGACGCCGTCCTGGTCAGGCTGCGGTTGACCTGGGTCAGGGCATCGGCAAAGTCACCCCAGGTGGCATAGCGTTCGGACGGCTTCTTGGCCAGGGCCCGCGCCACCGCGGCATCCAGTGCCGCCGGCAGCGACGGCCGGGTCACGCGCAGCGGCACCGGATTGTCGGAGCTGATCTTGAAGATCGTGGCGTAGTGGCTGTCGCCCTGGAACGGGTTGTGTCCGGTCAACAACTCGTACAGCACGACGCCAAGCGAGAACATGTCGGCATGGTGCGTCACGGCCTCCTCACGGATCTGCTCCGGTGCCATGTAGGCCGGCGAACCGACCAGCCCTGCAACCTGGGTTTCCTTGTTGTTCACCGAGACCGCGGTACCAAAGTCGGTGAGCTTGAGCACACCGTCATGCTGCAGCATCAGGTTCGCCGGCTTGATGTCGCGGTGCACCAGGCCCTCGGTCTGGGCATAGGCCAGGGCGTTGCAGCACTTGAAGGCAATGTCCAGCACCGATGCCACAGGCAGCAGGGTGTCGGGCGTGGTGTGGGCCTCGAGCGAGCTGCCACGGATGTATTCCAGCACCACATAGGGCGGGTCAGCCCGCTCGTCGACGTCGATCACGGCCACGATATGCGGATGCTGCAGCCGCCCGGCCAGTGTGGCCTCGTTGTGCAGCATGCGCCGGTAGCGCACCGCCTGCTTCGGGTCCGACAACAGGTGCGGGTGAATCTGCTTGACCGCCACCTGGGTCTTGCGGAACTCATCGCGTGCCAGATAGACCGTGCCGCTGGCACCCTTGCCGAGCTCGCGCTCGACACGGTATTTGCCGATGGTGCTGGGCAGGCCGCTCATGCGGCAATGCTATAGCGATCCGCTCTGGCGCCCGGCAGTGCCGGGGCGACCGGGCCATGCGGGCTTGCCGTGGCACCCGACTTGCTACAGTTCGAGGAGCGCTCCGCGCTTTCTGCAAGCGCCTTGTGGCGATTTCGTCCTCTGACATTTGGTTCCGGACAAGGCGCCGGATGGGCATCCTACAATGCGAGCGACATGGCTGATAACGACGTTGCCGACGCTGGCGCGGTGCTGGCGCTGTACGCCGGTGTGCTCGCGGCCGGCTCGCTGCAGGCTGCGGCGCAGCGGCTGGTGCAGAGTCTGGCCAGCGATTGCGGCCTGAGCCGGGTGTCCATCGGCCTGCAGAACCGGGGCCGCATGCAACTGCTGGCCAGCTCCGGCACCGACACACCCGGCCTGCAGGACGACACGACGCTGGCTCTGACCGGTGCCATGCAAGAGGCGGTCGAGCAGGGTGTGGCACTGGCCTGGCCATTGGAAGCAGCCGATACCGCCGCCGACCATATCCGTGTCGAACAGCAGGCCTTGCAGCGCCGGGTTGGCGGGGCGGTGGCCAGCATTGCGCTGGGGCAGGACGGCAAGGTATTCGCGGCCGTGTGCCTGGAGCGCCATGCCGGCCCGGCGTTGACCCAACTGGAGCTGCAGCGCATCGAACATCTGCTGTTGCTGGCGGCACCGGCATTGCGCTGGATGGAGCAGGCCAGCCAGGGCTGGTGGACCCGTACCTGGCGCACGCTGCAACAGGCCTGGTCGGAGCTGCGCCAGCCGCAGCAACGCGCGCGCCGGCGCCTGCTGGGCGCAGCGGCACTGCTGCTGGCAGGCCTGGCGCTGCTGCCGCTGGAGCACAGTGTGGGCGGGCGTGCCCGGGTGGAAGGCGCGCAGCAGCGCGTACTGTCTGCGCCCAGTGACGGCTTCGTCAAGACCGTGCATGTGCGCCCGGGCGACCGGGTCACTGCCGGCGCACCGCTGGTCGACCTGCTGGAGGAAGACCTGCGGCTGGAGCGGGAGCGCTGGGGCAGTCAGCTGGCACAGCACGAGAACGCCTATGCCAGCGCCATGGCCAAGTCGGACCGGGTGGGCGCCGCCACCAGCATGGCGCGGATGCTGGAAGCGCAGTCTCAGCTGGCGCTGGTGCAGGAGCAGTTGCTGCGCGGACGCATCGTTGCGCCGTTTGACGCCCTGGTGGTGCAGGGCGACCTGAGCCAGGCCATCGGCGCGCCGGTGCGTCAGGGCGACCCGCTGCTGACACTGGCCAGCACCGGCGCCTACCGGGTGATCATCGAGATCGATGAGCTCGACATCAACCAGGTGCACCCGGGCCAGAACGGTCGCCTGTACCTGTCATCCCTGCCTTGGGACAGCCGCCCAGTGGTGGTGGAACGGATCACACCCCTGGCACGCGCGGTCGAGGGGCGCAACGTGTTCGAGGTGCAGGCGCGCATGGGCACGGCGCCAACCGACCTGCGCCCCGGTCTGCTGGGCCGTGCCGATCTGCTCGATGGCCGCATGCCGCCGCTCTGGGCCTGGGGCCGGCAGGCGCTGTACCGCATCCGGCTGGCGTACTGGTCCCTGCTGTGAGCAGCCTGCACAGCAACCGCTGGCACCGGGTGGCAAACCTGCAGCCGCGTTTGAGCCCGGACCTGCGGCTGCGGCGCCAGCGGCTGCGCGGGGAAACCTGGTATCTGCTGGCGGCACCAGGCGGCGCCAGCGTGCGGTTCAATGCCGCGGCCTGGGCCCTGGCGGGACGGCTGGACGGCAGCCGCACGCTGCAATTGCTCTGGGACACGGCGCCCCAGCACAGTGCCGACGCGCCCACGCAGGACGAAGTGATCGAGATGCTGGCCCGGCTGCGCGAGGCCGGCCTGCTGGAACTCCAACGCGGCAGCGACTTCGACACCCTGTTGCCGCACCTGCAGCAGCTGGCCAGGCCCCGGGCCGCCAGCCGGCTGCTGGCCTGGCGGGTGCCACTGGGCAACCCGGCCCGACTGCTCAATGCGCTGGCACCCCTGCAGCCCTGGCTGTTCGGCCGCGCGGCGCTGATCGGGTGGCTGCTGGCCGTGGCCACGATGTGCCTGCTGGTGCTGCAGCATGCACCAACGCTGTGGGCCCATGGCCAGCAGTGGCTGGCTACGCCGCGCTACCTCACCCTGGCTTTGCTGCTGTACGTGCCGATCAAACTGCTGCATGAACTGGCCCACGGCCTGGCGGTGCACCGCTGGGGCGGCCAGGTCCACCAGGCCGGCGTGACACTGATGCTGCTGCTGCCAGTGCCCTTTGTAGACGCCTCGGCCGCCTCCAGCTTTGCCCGACGCCGGCAGCGGATCGCTGTCAGTGCCGCCGGCGTCATGGCCGAGCTGCTGCTGGCGGCGCTGGCCCTGCCGCTGTGGCTCTGGCTCGACGACGGCCTGGCACGCGATACCGCTTTCGTCACGCTGGCAATCTGTGGCGTCTCAACGCTGCTGTTCAACGCCAATCCGCTGCAGCGGCTGGATGGCTACTACATCCTGACCGACGCCCTGGATTTGCCGAACCTGGCAACGCGCAGCCGCAACTGGTGGCTGGACCTGCTGAGCCGGCGCCTGTTGCGCCTGCCCGGCACCGAGGCGATGCCGGTGGCTGCCGGTGAGCTCCCCTGGCTGGCCGCTTATGCGCCGCTGTCCTGGGGCTACAGCCTGCTGGTGGCGGCGCTGGCTGTGGCCTGGCTGGGCCAGATTGCGCTGGCGCTGGGTGTGGCCGGCGCCCTGACACTGGCCTGGCAGGTCCTGCTGCGGCCGATGCTGCGGCTGGCGCAGCAACTGCGCCGCGCTGCCATGGGTCAGGCCGACAGCGCACGCCGCTGGCGCTCGCTGGCGCTGGCCGGCGGCACGGCTGTGGTGCTGGCGCTGTTGGCACCATGGCCACAGCGGGTGCTGGTGCAAGGCGTGGTCTGGCCCACCGAGCGCTCCCAGCTGCGGCTGGAGGAGGCAGGCTTTGTCGCAATCCTGCCGGTGCAGGATGGCCAGACGGTTGCGGCCGGTGCGCTGCTGCTGGAGCTGGACAACCCGACGCTGCGCACCAGCCATGAGCGGCAGCAGGCGCGCGTCAGCGCGCTCGAAGCCGGACTGTTTGAAGCCATGCCGGCCAGCGGCAGCGCCGCCGCCGATGCCAGGGCGGAACTGGCCGCGGCCCAGACCGCACTGGCGCGCATGCAGCAGCGCCTGGCCGGGCTGCAACTGCATGCGCCGCAGAGCGGGCGCGTGGTGCTGCCGCGCGGCGCCGACCTGGCCGGACAGTACGTGCCACGCGGTGAACTGCTGGGCCAGATGATCACGGATGCAGCCCCGACCGTGCGGCTGGCATTGCGCCAGGACCTGGCCAGCGACCTGCCTGCCCTGCAGGGCCCGATCACTGTCTGGCTGGCCGCAGCACCCCATGCCCGAGGCCCGGCAACACTGGCGCGCGACAGTGGCGGTGCCACGCTGCGGCTGCCCAGCGCCGCTCTGAGCGAGCGCCATGGTGGCACGGTGGCAACCGACCCGCGCGACCCGGACGACCTCAAACCGCTGCAACCGGTGGTGTTGCTCGACGTGCAGCTGGACAACAGCCTGGCGTCAGCCAGCACCCGCATCGGTGAACGTGCCTGGGTCCGCTTCGATGCCGGCTGGGCACCGCTGGCCTGGCAATGGGCGCTCGGCCTGCGGCGCTTCATGCTGCAACGCTTCAATCCCCAGGTCTGAACCTGCCAGCCATGGCCGCCCTGGAACAGCTGCTGCCCATCCCCGGTCCGCTATGGGGCAGCTATCCCCTGCGCCGCCACACCGATATGGCGCCAGCGTGGCGCTTGCCGTCCTGGCGCCATGGCCTGGCCCGGGCCAGCGCCGTGGCACGGGCCGCGCAAACGCAGACGGACACCTGGCTGGGCCTCGACGATGACGCCTGGCCGGCGCAGCTGCACAGGCTGCGCCGCGAGCTACGGCAGCGCGGCCTGGTGCCCGACACATTGGCGCAGGCGCTCGCCGCCGTGGCTGTCCGGACGATCCAGACCCTGGGACAAACGCCACGCAACAACCAGTACCAGGCAGCAGCAGCCCTGCTGGACAACCAGATGGCCGAGATGGCCACCGGCGAGGGCAAGACCCTGGCAGTGGCGATGGCCGCCGCCGTGGCAGCCCTGGCGGGCGTCCCGGTGCATGTGCTGACCGCCAACAGCTACCTGGCCGGGCGTGACGCGCAGGCCCATGCAGTGCTGTTCCGCAGCCTGGGGCTGCGCGTGGCGGCGCTGGACAGCGGCGCCAGCGCTGAAGCCCGGCGCCAGGTGTATGCGCACGACCTGGTCTATGCCACCGCCAAGGATCTGGCCTTTGACTACCTGCGCGACCGCCAGGCCGGCGACGGCAGCACGGGGCTGCAGGCCGTCGCCACAGGTCTGGCCACAGGCGCGGTGGCGCCACCCTTGCTGCGCGGCCTGTGCCTGGCGCTGCTGGACGAGGCCGACAGCATCCTGCTGGACGAGGCCGACGTGCCACTGATCCTGGCCCAGGCCGTGCCCCAGGCCGGACGCCGGGCCTTTCTCTGGCAGGCGCTGGCGCTGGCCCGGCAGTTCCTGCCCGAGCAGGATTTCCAGGTCCGCCCGGGCATCCACGCGGCACAGCTGACGCCGCTGGGAGAAGACCGGCTGGCGGCACTGGCCGACCGCCTGGGTGGGCCATGGCTGCGCCCGCGTTACCGCCGCGAAGCCGTGGCGACTGCGCTGGCGGCGCTGCACACCTGCCATCGCAACCAGCACTACCTGGTGCGTGATGGCGCAGTTGAATTGCTGGACCCGGTCACGGCCCGCGTGGCAACCGGCAGAGTCTGGTCGCGCGGGCTGCACACGCTGGTGGCCCTGAAGGAGGGCCTGAGGCCACCCATGGAAACCGAAACCCTGGGTCAGACCACATTCCAGCGCTTCTTCCAGCGCTATTGGCGCCTGGGTGGTATCAGCGGCACGTTGTGGGAAGCGCGCTCCGAACTGCATGCGCTCTATGGCTGCAGCGTACTGCGCATTCCGCTGCACCAGCCCTGCCGACGCCTGCAACTGCCCCCGCAGCGCTTTCTGGACCAACAGGCCCTGTTTGCCGCGGTGGCCAGCCGGGTCCAAGCCTTGCATGCCACTGGGCGGCCGGTGCTGGTGGGTATGGACAGTGTGGCGGCGGCCGAAGCCCTGTCTCAGCTGTTGCAGCAGCACGGCCTGGAGCACCAGGTCCTGCACGCCTTGCATGACGCCGACGAGGCGCACCTGGTGGCACGCGCAGGGCAGGCCGGGTGCATCACGGTCGCCACCCGCATGGCCGGGCGCGGAACCGACATCCTGCTGGACCCGGTGGCACGCGCCAGTGGTGGCCTGCATGTGCTGTGCTGCCAACACAACGCCTCGCGCCGGCTGGACCGCCAGCTCTTTGGCCGCTGCGCGCGTCAGGGCGACCCGGGCAGTGCCGAAGCCTGGTCCATTGCCGCGCCGCAACCGGCAGGCAAGCCTGGGCATGAGCCGAAGCCCTACCGCGCGCCCGCGCCCTGGCTGCTGCGCGCCGGCACTGCATGGCAGCAGTGGCGCGAGGAACAGCGGCGCGCGCTGCTGCGTGCCTCTCTGCTGGAGCAGGACCTGCAGTGGGAGCGCAGGCTGGCATTCGCCGGTCCTCGGAATTGACCGATGTTTCAGCGCGACGGTGCCGCATTCAAGCGCCCTCTGCGCTGCTATCATCAAAATGAGCGTGCTCCGCGGCAGTGGCTGCAGCATGCGGCGCAGC
>JANMKM010000455.1:0-12306 GCA_031372035.1 Rhodoferax sp.
GCCGGCCAACAGCGACGAGCTGGGCAAGATGACGCGCGACGAGCTCGCCAAGTGGGGCGACGTCATTGCCAAGTCACCCCGCAAACCCTGAGCCTTGCATGGCTCCGCGCGAATTCGAGAACGCCGCCGCACTGGTGGCGGCCGTGGGCGAGGAGCTCGGCGTCACGGACTGGTTCGCACTGGACCAGGGCCGCATCGACGGTTTCGCCGGCGTGACCAAGGACGACTTCTGGCTCCACACCGACCCCGAGCGCGCCGCCCGCGAAAGCCCGCACGGCAAGACGCTGGTGCACGGCATGCTCACGCTCTCCCTCATGGCGCACATGGCCCGCCGCATCTGGACGCTCAAGACGATGACCAGCGGCCTGAACTATGGCTACGACAAGACGCGGTTTCTGTCGCCGGTGTTCCCGGGCGACCGCGTGCGCATGCGCCGCACGCTGCTGGAAGCCGAGCGCACCGCACAGGGCCTGCGCATGCGCTTCAAGGACGTGATGGAGATCGAGGGCCGCGACAAGCCCGCCTGCGTGACAGAGAACATCAGCCTGTACCAGGCCGAGTGACGCCATGCAATCATTTGATCTGAGCGGCAAAGTGGCCATCGTCACCGGCGCCACCCGCGGCATTGGCCGCTCCATCGCCCAGCACCTGGCCGCGGCAGGGGCGCGCGTTGTCGTCTCCAGCCGCACCGCCCAAGCATGCGATGACGTGGCGGAGTCGATCCGTGCTGCCGGCGGGCAAGCTATGGGCATAGCCGCCAACATCTCGAAGAAGGCCGAGATCGGGGCACTGGTTCGCCGGACACTCGAAACTTGGGGTCGGGTCGATGTGCTGGTGGCCAATGCAGCGACCAACCCCTACTACGGTCCCATGAGCGGCGCCAGCGACGAGGTCTTCGACAAGGTCATGCGCAACAACGTGCAGGCCAACATGTGGCTTGCCAACCTGGTGCTGCCCGGCATGGCCGAGCGCAAGGACGGCGCGGTCATATTCGTCGGCTCCATCGGCGGTTACCGTGGCCGCGCGGCGCTGGGCATCTACGGCATGTCAAAGGCAGCCGAAATGCAGATGGCCCGCTGCATGGCGCTGGAGTGGGGCCGCCACAACATCCGCATCAACTGCATCGCCCCGGGCCTGATCCGCACCGACTTCTCCCGTGCAATCTGGGAGAACCCGAAGCTGCTCGCCGAGCGCGAGCAGTTGCTGCCGCTGGGCCGCATCGGCGAGCCAGACGATATCGGTGGCATCGCGCTCATGCTGGCCAGCAAGGCGGGCGCCTTCATCACGGGCCAGGTCATCACCGCCGACGGCGGCGAGACCACCTAGGTCGCATCTGGAACACGGGAGACAAAGATTTGGGACCGCTCGCTGGATTGAAGGTTGTCGAGTTCGCTGCAGTCGGGCCGGCGCCGATGTGCGCCATGCTGCTGGCCGACCTGGGCGCCACCGTGCTGCGCATCGACCGCGCAACGCCGGTGGAGTTGGGCGCCAAACGCCCGCTCCGGTTCGACCTGCTGCTGCGCAGCCGGGAAGTGATCGCGCTGGACCTCAAGGGCGCGGCAGGTCGCGCGATGGCGATGGAAGTCAGTGCCGGCGCGGACGCGCTGATCGAAGGCATGCGTCCCGGCGTGATGGAACGCCTGGGCCTGGGCCCGGAGGAATGCTTCAAGCGCAACCCGAAGCTGGTCTATGGCCGCATGACTGGGTGGGGCCAGGAGGGCCCACTGGCCCAGGCCGCCGCGCACGACCTGAACTGGATCGCGATGAGTGGCGCACTCGACGCCATAGGCCGCGCCGGCCAGCCGCCCAGCATTCCGATCAACCTGCTGGGCGACTACGCCGGCGGGTCCCTGTACCTTGCGCTGGGCATCCTCTCGGCCCTGCGCGAGAGCGAGCGCTCCGGCCAGGGCCAGGTGGTGGACGCGGCGATCATGGACGGCGTGTCGTCGCTCATGACCAGCATGTTCGGGCTGATGGCCGCCGGCATGTGGAAGCCGGAACGCGGCAGCAACATCGCCGACTCGGGCACGCCGTTCTACGAAGTGTACGCATGCGCCGACGGGAAATACGTGTCGGTCGCTCCCATCGAAACCCGCTTCTTCGAGGAGCTGCTGGACCGCCTGGAGATTGCACGCTCGGACTTCCCCGCCCGCTGGGACCGCACGCAATGGCCACGCATGCGCGAAGCCCTGGCCACGAAGTTCAAGACCCGATCGCGCGACGCCTGGTGCACGCTGCTGGAGGGAACCGACGCCTGCTTCGCGCCGGTACTCACCATGGCCGAAGCGCCGCAGCACCCGCATGCGGCTGCACGCCAGATGTTTGTCGAGATCGGCGGCGTGCAACAGCCGATGCCCGCGCCGCGCTTCAGCCGGAGCGCGCCGGACCTGCCGCGGGCTCCACAGGCCACGACGCGGGACCAGGCGCTGGCGTCGCTGTGCGGCTGGTTTGGCGACGACCGCTACACGCAACTCGACCAGGCAGGCCAGCTCGCCACCGTACAGGGCGGCGGCGGCAACTGAATGCAGAAAGTGAACCCATGATCATCCAATCGCACGAAGGCGGCGTCGCAACCGTCCGCATGAACGACCCAGAGCGGCGCAATGCTTTCTCGATGCCCATGCGCATCGCCCTCCTGAACACCTTCCGCGCACTTGAGGCCGACCAGACGGTGCGCGCCGTGGTCTTCACCGGCGGCGAGAAGCAGTTCTGCGTTGGCGGCGATGTGAGCGCCATGGGCCACCAGCCCATGGGTGCCGCGCTGGACCGGATGCGCATCGTGCACGACCTGGTGCGCCTGCTGGCACAGAGCAGCAAGCCCTTCATCGCCGCGGTGGAAGGCTGGGCTGTCGGCGGCGGGCTTTCGCTGGCGCTCCTGTGCGACACCATCGTCGCCAGCGACGCGGCCCGCTTCAAGGCCGGCTTCGGCGAGATCGGCATGGCGCCAGACACCGGCATCCTGCATTCACTGCCGGCTCGCGTGGGCACCGGCCGGGCGCGCCAGATCCGGCTCTACAACGAGGTGTTCAGCGCGCAGCAGGCGCTGGACTGGGGTGTGATCGACGTCGTCGTTCCTGCCGGCGGCGCGCAGGCGGAGGCGACGCGGCTGGCCAACATCCTTGCCGCAAAGGCGCCCTTGCCCATTGCGCTCACCCGTTCCGTCTTCGCTTCCGGCCTGGACGACGTGTTGCTGCGCGAGCGCGAGATCCAGGCGATGCTGTTCAGCTCCACCGACCACGACGAAGGCAAGTCCGCCTTCTTCGAGAAGCGCACGCCGTCTTTCCAGGGAAGTTGAGATGACGACGGACCTGGTCGAAGAACGCCTGGAGCGCCTCCAGCTCATTCGCGACAGCGCGCGATCCGTGGTACCGGTCGAAACCGGAGCCCAACGCGCGCGCGCCCTGCGCTTCCAACAGCCCGGATTTGATCGCACGAAGTGGCAGGAGATGTCTTCGCTCGGCTGGAGCGGGCTGCGGGTGCCGGAAGACAAGGGCGGCAGCGGCCTGGACGTCGCAGCGCTGTGCGCAGTCGCCCAGCAACTGGGTGCTTCGCTCAGCCCCGAGCCCTTCATCGGTGTTGCGGGCGTGGCGCAATTGTTGCAGGGCGACTGGCTGCAATCCGTGCTCGCCGGCGAACGCATTGTGGTGCCCGCATGGCTGGAACGCCCAAACGACCTCGCGGCGAGCGTGCAAACGCGCTTCCTCCAAGGCCGGGTCAGCGGCGTGAAGCGGCTCGTGGCCGGCGCAGCCGGTGCGAACGGATTTGTCGTCAGCACCTGCGAAGGCCCGGTGCTGGTCGAGCGCGATGCACCCGGTGTTGCGCTCACGATCGTAGCGCTGCATGACGGCGGCTTCGTGGGCGACCTGCGCCTGGAGGATGCTCCGGCAACACCCCTCACATCGGGTGCCGGAGCAGCCGCGGCATTCGAGCGCATCTTCGAAGAGAGCGCACTCGCCAATGCCGCGTACGTTCTCGGCGCCATGGAAGCGGCCTTCGACATGACGCTCGCTTACATGACCGTCCGGAAACAGTTCGGCAAACCCATCGGCAGCTTCCAGGCGCTGCAGCACCGCGCGGTTGACCTGAAGATCCAGCTCGAACTCACGCGCGCCGTTGTCAATGAGGCGCTGCGGGCGATGGACGACGGCGCGCCGCCGCAGGACTGCCAGGCCCTGGTCTCGCGGGCGAAGATGCGCGCCGCGGGTGCCGGCATGCTGATTGCGAAGGAAAGCGTGCAGTTTCATGGCGCGATGGGCATGACGGACGAATGCGACGTCGGCCTGTACGCCCGCAAGATCCTTGCCGTGCACAACGACTGGGGCTCGACCGTGGCCCACCGCCAACGCTTTGCCACGCTGGAGCTTACCCGCCATGGCTGAGGCACCGATGACCCAGGACCAGACCGACTACAACGCGCTGAGCGACGACGCGTTCCGCACCCTGGTGCAGGAATTCCTTGAAGCCAACTATCCGCCAGAGTTGCGCTTCACGCTGGGCCAGCTCTCCCACGAGGTAACGCTGCCGTGGTATCGCAAACTCTCCGGGCGCGGCTGGGTAGCGCCCTCGTGGCCCCGCGCATTCGGCGGCATGGGGCTGAACCCCTCCAAGCGCATTGTGTGGAACGAAGTGCTCGACGCCCACGGCTGCGCCCGCTTTGCGGACAACGGCGTGATGATGGCCGGGCCGCTGGTCATCCAGTTCGGCACGCCCGCCCAGCGCGAACGGTTCCTGCCCGGCATTCTCTCGGGCGACGAAGTCTGGTGCCAGGGCTACAGCGAGCCTGGCTCCGGCTCCGACCTGGCAAGCCTGCGCACCGAGGCCGTCTGGAACGGCGAAGGCTGGACCATCAACGGCCAGAAGATCTGGACCTCGCGTGCCAACCAGGCGCAGTGGTGCCACATGCTGGTGCGTACCGACAAGTCTGCGCCGAAGCCGCAGGACGGCATCAGCTACTTTGTGGTGCCGCTCAATGCCCCGGGCGTGACCATCCGGCCGATCGACACGCTGCTGATGGTGGACGACTTCTGCGAAATCTTCTTCGACAACGTGAAGGTGCCCGCCGACGCGCTGGTCGGTGAACTGAACAAGGGCTGGCCCATCGTCAAGGTGCTGATGGGTGGCGAGCGCATGACGCTGGGCGCCTCCATGCTGGCGCGCAGCGGCATGGACATGCTGCGGCGCCTGGCCCGGCATGTCGGCAGCTGGGGCGAGCCGGCGTTCATGGATGGCTACGCGCGCCTGGCTGCAGAGCTGGCGGACCACGACAGTCTGTACGAAGTGGGCCTGGAGAAAGTGCGGGCCGGCGGCGACCTGAGCGTCGAAGGCGCCATGCTCAAGGTCCACATGACCGAGATGTACAAGCGCATCACCAGCGCCATGGTCGAACTTGCCGGTCCCTATGGCGGCCTGGCGCAGGCATCACAGGAAGTGCCCGACACCGACGCCGCCGGCACCTTTCTCTTTTCGCTGGCCGGCACGATATACGGCGGCTCCTCCGAAGTCCAGCGCAACATCCTTGCCAAGCAGGTCCTGCACCTGCCCTGAACAAAGCACCCGATGACAAACGCAGTTTCCACCCCCGGCGCACGCGCCCGTTGCTTCCTCCAGCCGCGCTCGATCGCCATCATCGGCGCCTCGGGCGACGAGAACAAGATCGGCGGCCGGCCCATCCGCTACCTGAAGCTCGCGGGCTACCAGGGCCCGATCTATCCGATCAACCCCGGCCGCGATGTGGTGCAAGGCCTGCAGGCCTACGCTTCCCTGGAAGCGGTGCAGGCCGAGGTGGACCTGGTCGTGATTGCGGTGCCGGCCCAGGACGTACTGGCCGCAATCGAAGCCTGCGCGGCCAAGGGCGTGAGCGGTGCCATGGTGTTTTCCTCCGGTTTCGCCGAAGTGGACGACGCTGGCCGAGATCTGCAGGAACGCATTGTTGAGGTCGCCCGCAAAGGCAACGTGGCGCTGCTGGGCCCAAACTGCGCCGGTACCTTCAACGTGCGCCAGGGCCTGCTGGCCACCTTCACCAGCGGCATTATTGACAAGCCGCCGCGCATCGGCTCCATCGGCATGGTGAGCCAGTCGGGCGCTTTCGGCATCCACATGATCGTGCTGGCGGCCGAGCGCGACCTGGGCCTGTCGATGTGCCTGACCACCGGCAACCAGTCCGACATTGACGTGTCCGAGGCGCTGGCCTATATCGTGGAAGACCCCGACACCGATGTGGTGGTCGTCGTCATTGAAGGCGTGATCAACCCGCCGCGACTGCTGGCCGCATTCGAGGCTGCACGCCTGAAGCGCAAACCGGTGATCGTGCTCAAGCTGGGGCGCTCCGAAGCGGGCGCCAAGGCTGCTGCGTCACACACGGCCAGCCTGGCCGGCTCCGATGAAATCTTCGACGCCATCCTGCGCCAGGCCAATGTGTACCGCGCCTACTCCATCGATGAACTGATGGACGTGGCCTACGCCTGCTCGCTCAAACGGCTGCCCGCCAACGACAAGGTGGGCCTCATCACCGTCTCGGGCGGCGTTGGCATCCTGATGGCCGACCAGGCCGAGGAAGCCGGCCTGGTGGTGGCAGAGCTGCCCGCGGCCTCGCAGGCGGCGATCAAGGCGCTGTTGCCCTTTTCGGCGGCGCGCAACCCGGTGGATGTGACGGCCCAGGTGATCACCCATCCGCACCTGGTTGGGCCGATGTTCGAGCACATGCTCAGCGGCGGCGGCTACGGCTCGGCCGTCTGCTTCATCACCCACATTGCCCGCAACAAGGACCTGTTCGGCAAACTGCTTCCGTACTTCGAAGAGGTGGCCCGCAAGCACACCGACCGCTTCCTGGTGCTGTCCACCCTGGCCAGCCCGGAAACCCGCAAGCACCTGGAGAGCAGTGGCTATGCGGTGTTCGAGGACCCGGGGCGTGCGCTCAGGGCCATCAAGGCGCTGGTGCGGTTCCGCGCGTCGTTTGACGCCGCTGCGGCAGAAGCGGCGCCGTCCCTTCCTTCAGGCGCCCTCTCGATTAAGCGCGGCGCCAGCTATGACGAATTCGAAGCCAAGAAGATCCTCGCCGCGGCCGGCATCCCGTGTGCAGCCGAGGTGGTGGCGACATCCGCGCAGGCCGCTGCGGATGCCGCGCCGGGCATCGGCTTCCCCCTGGTGATGAAGATCGTCTCCCCCGACATCCAGCACAAGTCGGAGATTGGCGGCGTACTGCTCAACCTCAATTCGGTGGACGAGGTGCGCAGTGGCCACGCAACCCTGATGGAGCGTGCCCAGACCCGCGCGCCGAACGCCCGCCTCGCCGGCGTACTGCTGGCGCAGCAAGTCAAAGGCGGGGTGGAGACCATTCTCGGCGTCTCGCGCGACCCTGTCTTCGGCCACATCGTGATGTTCGGCCTGGGCGGTGTGTTCGTCGAAGTGCTCAAGGACGTGACCTTTCGCCGTGCGCCATTCGGCCCCGCCGAGGCGCGCCGCATGATCCGCGAGGTCAAGGGTTACGCCATGCTCCAGGGCGTACGCGGGGCGCCGCCAGCCGACGAGGAAGCGCTGGTGGAGGCCCTCACCCGCCTCTCGGCCTTTGCTGCGGCACAGGGCGATGCGCTGGAAAGCATTGACATCAACCCCTTCATCGTCCTGCCCCGGGGCCAAGGGGCGCTCGCGGTGGACGCGCTGATCGAAACCCGCGCAGGCTGACGCATATGGAGCGACTGCACGAAAGCTCCGCCGCCACCGGCAGCCCGGGCGCGGTGCAAACCGTGTCGGGCGCCGAGGCCATGCTGGACACGCTGATCGCCTGCGGCGTCGACACGGTGTTCGGCTACCCGGGTGGCGCTGCACTGCCTCTCTACGACGCGCTGTACCACCGGCCTGCCCTGCGCCATATCCTGGTGCGGCACGAGCAGGGCGCGGTGCATGCCGCCGAGGGCTACGCGCGCAGCACCGGCAAGCTCGGTGTTGTGCTGGTGACCTCGGGGCCGGGCGTCGCCAACACCATCTCGGGCCTGCTCGACGCTATCAGCGACTCCATTCCCGTGCTGTGCATCAGCGGCCAGGTAGCGACATCGCTGATCGGCACGCAGGCCTTTCAGGAGAGCGACGCCATTGGCATGTCGGCACCGGTGACGAAATGGAACGTGCAGGCGGCCCGCGGCGAGGACTTGCCTGCGCTGGTGCGCGAGGCCGTGGAGCGCGCGACCACCGGCCGGCCCGGGCCGGTTCTCATCGATGTACCGAAGGACGTGCAGATGCAGCGTGTAGCTGCCACGCTGTCGGCACGCCCCAGGGCGAAGCCCGCCGCGCTGCCACCGCCCGACGCAGTTGCCCTGGAGAACGCCTTGCAGTGGCTGCTGCAGGCGCGCTCCCCCGTGCTGTACGGCGGCGGGGGCCTCATCAACTCCGGGCTGCTCGCCTGCGAACTTTTCACCGCCCTCGCCCGGCGCCTGAACCTCCCGACCACGCTGACCCTGATGGGCCTGGGTGCCTTCCCGGCGTCCGACGAACGCTTCATCGGCATGCTGGGCATGCACGGAACGCTGGAGGCCAACCAGGCGATGCACCATGCCGACCTGGTCATCTGCGTCGGCGCACGCTTCGACGACCGCGTCACGGGGAAGCTGGCTGACTTCAGCCCGAACTCCCGCCGGATCCACGTGGACATCGACGCCTCAAACCTGGGCCGCCTGGTGCGGGTGGATGCCGGCCTGCACGGCGACTGCGCGGCCGTGCTACGCACGCTGCTGGAGCGGCTGCCCGCGCGCGACCCGCAGCCTGCGCGCCTGGACGCCTGGTGGGCGCGCATTGCCGGCTGGCGTGCGAAGCGCAGCCTGGCCTTTCAGCCGAGTACCGACTGCATCCTGCCGCAGCACCTGATGAGCGCATTGCAGTCGCGGCTTGAAGGCCGTGATGCCATCGTGAGCACGGACGTGGGCCAGCACCAGATGTGGGCGGCGCAGTATCTGCACTTTGAGCGGCCAGGACGCTGGCTCACTTCGGGTGGCGCCGGCACCATGGGCTATGGGCTGCCGGCTGCCATTGGTGCGCAGGTGGCCCATCCGCAGGCAACCGTGGTCTGCGTCAGCGGCGACGCGTCGGTTCTGATGAACATCCAGGAGCTGTCAACGGCAACGCAACACTGCACGCCGGTGAAGGTGGTGCTGTGCAACAACGGTTACATGGGCATGGTGCGCCAGTGGCAGCAGCTCAACCACGACAACCGCATCAGCCACAGCTGGAACGCAGCGCTGCCCGACTTCAGCGCCCTGGCGAAGGCCTGCGGCTGGTCGGCCCGCACCGTCAGTGACCCGGCAGAACTCGACGAGGCGCTCGACGAGTGCCTTGCAACCCCAGGCCCGTTCTTCCTGGACGTGCGCGTGGCCGCACTGGCGAACTGCTTTCCCATGATCCCCACCGGCTGCGGCCACAACCAGCTGATGCTGTCCGAGGAAGAGTGGTACCGCGAGGACGCCCAGGCGCCGCACAGCGCCTGAACCGGCATCGGGCCGCTACACAATCAGTAGCTGCCCGTGCTTTATCCATGCGGCCTGCAGCCGTTTTGCGCTCCTGAAACCGGAGCGCAATCGGTCACGGGGGAGTGCGCCACCAGGGCGTGCCGGCGTGCGGGGCGCGCAGGTTCAGGTGCTCGCCCATGGCCGGTGTGCTGATGGAAACGCCCTGCTTGGCGGCCTCCGCCACAACCCGGTCCATCGGTTCCTGCCAGGGGTGAAATGCCAGGTCGAAGGTGCCGTTGTGCACCGGCACCAGCCAGCGGCCCCTCAGGTCCAGATGTGCCTGCACGGCCTGCTCCGGTAGCAAGTGCACATAGGGCCAGCGCTGGTCATACGAGCCGTTTTCAATCAGCGTCACGTCAAACGGCCCCTGCCTGGCGCCGATGGTCTTGAAGTGGTCGGAGTAGCCGGTGTCGCCGCTGTAGAACAGCTTCAAATCCGCGTCCTGGATCACCCATGATGCCCAGAGCACCTGGTTGCCGTCGGACAGGCCACGGCCCGTGAAGTGTTGCGCTGGTGTGGCCACGATGCGGATGCCGCCGGCGCTGGTCTCCTGCCACCAGTCCAGCTGGCGCACCTTGGCCGCCGGCACGCCCCATTCGATCAGGGTGTCGCCAATGCCCAGCGGCGTGATGAAGTGGGCGGTCTTGGCGGCGAGCTGAACGATCGAGTCCTGGTCCAGGTGGTCGTAGTGGTTGTGCGACAGGATCACGCCCTGTATCTCGGGCAGATCGGCAATGCCCATCGGGGTCGGGTGGAAGCGTTTGGGCCCAGCCAACTGGGTCGGCGAAGCCCGCTCGGAAAACATCGGGTCGGTGAGCCAGAAGCCACCGCGCAGCTTGAGCAGCACGGTGGAGTGGCCGAAGCGCCACAGGCTGCCGTCCGGGGCCGCCAGAAGCTGGGCCCGGGTCAGCGGGCGCACCGGCACGGCCGTGGCCGGCTCGGTGCCCGGCGGCTTGCTGAAGGTCAGCTCCCAGAACAGGCCCAGGGTGCGCATCAGGCCACCGGGCGGCGGTGGCACCGGATTGCGAAACCTGCCCTCGAACTGCTGCGGCGAATCGGCATACGCCGAAACCCGGGACGGCGCGCCCACGCCACAGCCGCTGAGGCTGCAGGTAGCGAGAACCACGGCAAGTGCAAGGTGTTTCATGGCAGGACCTTCAAGCGCCGGGCCTTGTCAGCCATGCTTCTTGGTAGGCTGGGCCGGGCTGGATGTTTTGGCGGAGGCTGCGCGCCTCCGCTGCAGCCGCGCGATAGCGCCATCGGCCTCGAAGGTGCGGCCGGCCACGATGTCGGCCAGGCCACGCCTGGCATCGTCGATCAGTAGAAATTGAACGCGATCATGCTCCAGGCGGTGGCAGTAGTCCAACCGGTCAGCGTCGATCAGCGAAACGTAGCTCTCACCATTGTTGGTGATGATCCTTTCGGCGCCGGCCTTGGCACGGTCGGCCAGTTCGGACAGGTTGGCACGCGCCTGGGTGAAGGGCACCACATCGCTGGCTGAGATTCCCATGGCCGGCTCCTTGACGTTTGGGAGGCAGAAATCTGTGCAGTCTAAGCTAGCGTATAGCGCTTTCCGTTGACCAGGTCCGCAATGTGCGCGGATCGTCAACTCAAGAGCGGCTGTCGGGTCTCAGATTCGAGTGGCCCGATGACCCTTGCTTGCGAATTGGCTGGGTTCGTCGGACCCCACTCGCGCATGCCCTAACATTCACTGAAGCTGCAGTGCGTGGGCAGTGCGACTTTCGTATCGCTTCCAATTCAAAAAGGGGGAACCGTGATGACTCTCGACCTGACGCTCGACGATTTTCTCCAGCGAAATCGAATTCCCGACGATCAATGGGAGAAGGCACATATTGAATGGCCCGTGCTTCACGCCATCGCGGCTGACCATGAATCGCAAGCACCCAACCTAAAAATGACCGCTGAGATGATTGCCCGGACAATGCAGGGCTTTGACAGTGTTCACTCAGTACGATGGCGTGTCAAGGATCCCGGCCACCTATTGGCAAAGATTGTCCGCAGACGTGCCAAGTCCAGTCCGAAATATGCAGACATATCGCTGTCAAACTACTTCGAAATCGTCACCGACTTGGTCGGCATTCGTGCCCTCCACCTATTCAAGGATGATTGCTTCGAAATCGACAAGGCCATCAGATCGCAGTGGACGACGACCGAAACTCCTTTGGCCTATGTGCGAGAGGGTGATCAAGATTCATTGAGGGCCAAGTTTGAAGCCGGGGGATTCGAGGTGCAAAACCACCCTGCAGGTTATCGATCGATCCACTATGTATTTGAAAGTCGCCCTGGTAAGCGGCGGGTATTGGCGGAGATTCAGGTCCGCACGATTTTTGAGGAGGGTTGGAGCGAGATCGACCATACGATCCGATACCCAAGTCTTTCTGACAACGATCAAATCGAATACTTTCTAAAGATCTTTAACCGGATGGCCGGAAGCGCCGATGAAATGGGCGGGTTCGTGAGGCAACTTGCTTCAACCTTTGGCCGCCTGTTTGAAGAGATCAAAGTTGCACAGCTTGAAAAGGAGGAATCCGTGCGGCGCATGGAGGAAGCATTGGTTCAGCTTGAGAGTGTGAGCAAGAAGGATCAAGCGTCTACAGAGAGCCTAACAATGTTGAGGGCCGAGGTTACGAAGCTTCGAGCCGAAGCGGCAAGTACAAGAAGTAGTGCAATCACCGCGAGATTGCCTGTTGGCGGACTTCTGAATACGGACGGGTTCGGAATCACGGGGATCAAGGCTGCGTTGACGGTGGAAAACTTGGGGCTCGGTTCTCTCAAAACAGCATTGGAATTG
>JANMKM010000462.1:0-14157 GCA_031372035.1 Rhodoferax sp.
CGCTGACCGAGCCGAGTGGGGCGTCGTTGACTGGTGTGACAGCCAGGCTGGCTGTGGCGGAACTGCTGAACTGGCCGTCGCTGGCGCTGTAGCTGAATTGCACGTTGCCATTGAAATTGGCCACGGGCCGGTAGCTCCAGCCAGTGGCTGCACTGCCACTGAGCACACCGCCGCCCGAAGTCAGGGCCAGGGCGGCAATGCTGAGGCCATCGTGGCTGGTGTCGGCGTCGCTCACGCCCGCCAGCAATTGGGCGGCGCTGATGCTCCGGACCGTGTCTTCGGGGCTGGCGCCGAGTACCACCGGCGTGGCCACCGGTGCCAGAACATTCGCCGTGGCGATATGGACCAGCACACTGTCATGGGCCAACAACGCACCACCAGTACCTTGCGCTGCGCTGTTGCCATCGCTCAGCGTCCAGCCGATGCTGGCGCTGGCCGCAGGGCTGACTGCGTTGTTGCTGTAGGCAATCTGGCGTAGCGCCGTGCTGATCAGCGCGGAAGTGCTGGCCGCACCGAAGCTGAGCACCAGGCTGCCACCCGTGTTAGCGACCACGCTGCCGATCGTGATGCCGGCCACCATCAGGCCGGCGCCCTGGGTCAGGGCACCCAGCGTGCCGGTGGCCGAGAACTGGTCTTGCGCGTTGGCGCCGCTGTCGCGTGCCAGAGTCAGGCTGGCGCCGTCCCAGTTGCCCGCGGCCGATAGCTCTGCGTCAAACACCGAGACATCGCTGTCCAGCACCACCGCCGCACCACCCTGGGTGTAGTTGACGCTGCCGCCCAGGGTGCTGACCGGGTTGCCGGCAAAGCTCGGGTCCAGGCTGCCGTCGGCGTTCAGGCGCAGCAGCGCAAACTGGACCTTGCCGTCGGTGCCGAAGGCGGGGTTGCTGCCGGTATAGAAGTCGCCAGACAGCAGCAGTTTGCCGTCGCTCTGCACGGCCAGGCTGCGGCCTGCCGTGCCATAGCCGTCGCCGGTGGCTATGGGCACCGTCACCCGGCCGCCGGTGCCAAAGCCGGCATCGAGAGCACCATTGCTGCCAAGGCGAACCACGGCGAAGGCTTCGACGCCATTCAGCCTGGTGTTGCCCGAGACCACGATCTTGCCGTCCGCCTGCAGCGCTGCGCTGTAGCCGCTGGCATAGGCGCCGAAGTTCACTGTGATGGCGCCTGCGCTGCCGAAGCTGTTGTCCAGGCTGCCATTGCTGGTGAGGCGCAGCATGCCGAAAGCGCTGTCGGAGCCGCCTGCCACGATCAGTTTGCCGTCGTCCTGTACCAGAAGGCTTTCGCCATGGGAGTCGGCGCCCACAGGCACCACCACCTTGCCGCCGTTTCCGAAGCCCGTATCCAGACTGCCGTTTGGAAGCAGACGGACGATGCTGAATTGCACAGTGTTCTGGGCATATTCGTTACCTGTCAGCACGATCCTGCCGTCGGCCTGCAGTGCCACGGCATTGGCGTAGCCGTGGGTGGCAGTGATGACAGTCTTGCCCCCGCTGCCGAAACTGCTGTCCGGGCTGCCGTCGGCATTGAGTCGCAGCACTCCGAAGGCCGTGTCCGCGCCGTTGTAGGCCTGGCCGGCGAGTACGATCCTGCCGTCAGGCTGGATCGCCACGCCCCGGGCCATATCGTAGCCGGCGCTGATCGACACCACCGCCTTGCCGGCCGTGGCAAATGTGGTGTCCAGGCTGCCGTCCGCATTCAGCCGCACGGCGCCAAAGTTGCCAGCAATGCCACCCGCCAGAACGATCTTGCCGTCGGCCTGGCCTGCCAGGTTGCGGACTTCGTTCAGGTCCAGCCCCGCGCCCATGCTCACGCTGGTCTTGCCGTTGCTGCCGAACGTGGTGTCCAGGCTGCCATTGGCATTCAGCCGCGCGAAGCCATATTCAAAGCCGCCGCCGTTCCCGGCGGCACCGGCGGCGACAAACCGACCGTCTGGCAGCAACACGAGGCTGCGGCCCAGGTCCCAGCCGTCACCCAACGTGCTGAACTGCAGGCCGTTGCCGTTGGGCGGCGCAAAGGATGGCGCATCGTTGACCGCGCTGACCACCAGGCTGGCGCTGTCGCTGGCGCTGCTGAAGGCGCCGACACCAGGTGTGGTGACCATGTATTGCCCAGCGCTGCCAGCCGACATGTCCCAGGCGCGGAACGTGATCGCCGCACTTGCGGAGCCGCTGAGCTCACCAAAGGGCAGCAGGCGAATGCGGTTGCCCGGACCGAGCAGCAGGCCCAGGCTGTTGGTGCTGCTGTTGAGCAGCCCGCTCTGGATGGTCAACCAGCTGCTGCCGCTGTCCAGGCTGTACTGCCAGCTGCCTAGGGACATGTCCAGGGCCTCGACGGCTATGGCCTTCACGGCACCGTCGGCGTCCGTGATGGTGCCGTCGACAACGAGGCCGGCAATGGACGATCCCGTGGGATTGGCAGCGTTCTCGACCACGCCTGGCAGAGTCGGAGAAGCTGCGGGGTTGAGCACTGGTGCGACCATATGCGGCTCCTGGTTTTTATTGCGTGGCCCGACGAAGGCCCGGGACAACACAGCTTGGCAGCAGCGCTGAGAGGGTCGTACTAGCGGACGATTATGGACACGGCATCTGCCCGGTCACGGCAGGGAAAGCACTTAGAGCGTGAGAGGCAATCGAATGCGCCCACGCCGGGGTGGCCAAGGGTGCTGGGGTAGGCGCGGTGCGCAGCCAAGGCTGGTGCCTTGGCAAGCGGCGCAACACCCCACAGCGCCCTTGGGTGCCCCGGCCCTTCCGGTGAGACCCCAAAACAGCCCCACTCGTTGTTGCAAAGCCTCGCCGGGGCCCGACCCCGGCTGCGCTTTGCGCCTAGATTGGACCTGTTTTGGGGCCTCACGCGGGTGCATTCGATTGCCTCTCACGCTCTTAGGCCCCGACGGCGGTCATTTGCGCAACAGCGTCCGAAAACAGCCCGAGGATTTCCCGCACCCGGTCGTCGGCCATCGCCATCAAGTTCTCGCCCACCGTCCATTCGATGCAGCTGTGGCCCGGCATGGCGCTGCTCTGGGCACCACCGAACAGCCAGATCCCATGCTCCTGCGCGATGCGGTCGCGGATATCCATCAGCGCTTCGCGCGCCAGCGGCAGGTGCAGGTGCAGCATGTTGCAGTGCGGCTGCGCCGGATTCGGCGTCAGCAGCGGATGGGCCGGCAGCTGCGCATACAGCCACTGGGTGCGGGCAAACCAGGCCGGCATGGCCGCCAGCCGGGTGTCGAAGTGCATGGCGGCCGCCACCACGTAGGGTGAACGGCGGAACACATTGCCGCCCATACGCTTGAACCAGACCCTGGCTTCTTCCACAAAGCTGCTTGTGCCCAGCAGCATGGCACCGCCCAAACCGCCAATGCCCTTGTAAAACGAGACATAGGCGGAATCAAAGCCGGCAGCGATCTCGGCCAGCGGCCGGCCATAGCCGGCTGAGGCTTCCCACAGCCGGGCGCCGTCCATGTGGAAGTGGATGTTGCGCTCCTTGCAGCCGGCCTTCAGCGCCTGCAGGCTGTCCCAGCTGGGCAACTGACCACCGATCTCGCGCATCGGCAATTCGTACAGCGCCGCGCCAATGCGCTCAGGCCAGGAGGCGATGGCGTCCAGGTCCCAGGTGCGGTGCGGGTCGCCCACCTCCAGCACCTTGAAGTGGCCCAGCAACTGGTAGTTGTTGAGCTCGTGCCGCAGGATGTGGGCCGTGGGGTGCAGCGCCACCAGCGGGCTGCCGCGCTGCTGGCAGGCCAGGCGCAGCGCGATGCTCTGGGTCATGGTGCCGCTGATGCAGAACACGCTGGCCTCGAAGCCGAGCAGGGCGGCGATGCGGGCTTCGAAGTCGCCAATCAGCTGTCCTTCGCCATACATGTCGTGCGAAACCGCATGGGCCTCGCACCAGGCCGCCATGGCAGCGTAGTCTTCCGCCGCCTTGCGCGACCGGTGGCCAGAGACAAAGGTGTGGCACTGGCGAGCGAGCTCCTGAGGAGTCATATTGCTCCCCCCACCCTGGGACGGCCCGGCACCGCTCATGATCGGTCCGGCAGTTCGCCGGCCTTGACCCAGGGCTGCGCCGCTTCCAGCTCCTTGAGGAAGCGCTTGGGTGCCTGGGCGCGGTAGCTCTCCATCATCCAGCGCATCACTGTGTCCAGCAGCACTGGTTCGTCCGCCGCAAAGCGCAGCGACACCCAGCCGCTCTTGCCCAGGCCGTAGCCGGTGGGCTTGGCGTTGGGCAGGGCCAGCACCGCCTTGGCGCTGACCGGCAGTTTGACGGAGAGCGCCAGGTCGCCTTCGTGCAGGCTGAGGTAGGTGAAGGTCTTGTTGTTGACCGCCACGTCGTCATGGCCCGGCCAGGGCGCCTTGGGCTGGGTACCGGGCAGGGACAGGCCGAAGGCCTTGAGCTTCTTCAATGTGGTGGCGTGGCCCGCAGGCATGGCATTGCTCCAGGGAGGATCCTGGAGCAATGGTAGCGCCGATGATCTGGCGGCTGCTACTTGCTGGCGGCGGTCGCTGGGGCCGGAGGCGCCCAGGGTTCCGGCACCTTGTTCTTCACCGGTGGAATGGTGCGCAGGTAGGCAAAGATGGCCTCCAGATCGCGGTCGGTGAAGTTGTTGTAGACCGGTGTAGGCGTCGGGCGTCAGGTTGGCGGTGAAGCTCACGCCCCAGGGGCCGGCGTGGGCCGTGTTGGTGGCGGCAGAGGTCACCAGCCACGGGCCCTGCGGCAGGGTTGGCGCCGGCGGCATCTGCAACGCCTCGGGGTGGCCCGAGAGCATGCGGCGTGGGTGGTGATTCGCTGACTGGAAGTCTAGAAATTTGCGGTGCAGCGCGTTGCTAACAATTGCTTAAGCAATTGCTAAGAGTTCATCAAAGACGCTGCAGCAGCTGTGACTTATTCACGCCGCAGGGTCGTGCAGGAGCCGCCAGGGGCTCTGTGCTTCAGTCAGATGTCAAAGGAGAAATGGCCCGTGAAGCTCATGGATACGGCACGGGCAGATGCTGTTTATGTAGCGACGCAGCTCAACGCAGTTGCTGTGCGAAGGCTTCGAGCTGGGTGATGCAGGTGTTCCAGCCGTCAAAAAAGCCCAGCGCCTCATGCCGCTGCTGCGTGGCTGCGTCCGGGTGCATCACGGTGGCGACATAGCGCGTGTCCGCACCTTCGTCGGCCATGGTGATGATGGCGGTGAACGCCATCCAGGGTGTGGCCGGGCGCCAATCCGCCGTCATGAGGGAGCTGAACACGATGCGCTGCTGCGGCACGACTTCCAGGAACGAGCCCGGGTTGTCGCTGGTTCCGCCATCCGGCCCTTGCATGAAGGTGTGGAAGGCGCCGCCAGGGCGCAGATCGAAAGCCCGGACCTCGGTGGTCCAGGGCCTGGGGCACCACCACTCCATGAGCAGCATGGGGTCGGTCCAGGCCTTCCACAGCAGGGCGCGCGGCGCGAGCACCAGCCGGGAGATGATGAGGTCCTGCGAGTCATGGGCGGCGGGGTTCGGGTTTGTCATGGGACAGGTTCTCCTGGTGAAGTTGTTCAACAAAGCTGGTCATACGGTCGCTGCGGCCTTCCCAGACCGCGCGCTGGCTGCTCATCCACTGTTCGGCTCGGCCAGAGCGTAGAACACGTCCGTCGAGTGTCCTCCGTCGTCGGCCTGATCTCGCCTGTGAAACCTTCAGGACGTGGCGAGCTCGCAGTCCATCAAGCAGGCGGCCAGTCGCGCTGGCACCGCTATCATGCGCAGATCATCAAACCAGCTGGAAAGTGGTGGCCTGCCATGCGAATCCCTGCCCTGAATCTGCTCCGTCTGTTGGCGGTGACCGCGGCCTGCTGCGCCGCCACATCCCAAGCCCAATGGCGCGCCGATACCGGCGTGGTACTGGTGGGCAAGGTGGTCACGATGAATGACGCGGGTGACGTGTTGCCGGGGGCGAAGGTCTGGCTGTCAGGCGGCAAGATCATGGCGATTGCCAAGGCTGGCGAGGCCCTGCCGGAGGGTGCCCGGGATGCGCCGGTGATCGACAGCAAGGGCGTGATCTACCCCGGCATCATCGACCTGCACAACCATCCGGAATATGCGATCTACCCGCTGCTGCCGGTGCACCGGAAGTATCTGGACCGGTATGAGTGGCGCTGGTATGACGAGATCTACAACAAGCGCATCACCTTCCCGCAGGAGGTGCTGACGCGCAACTACTACCTTGATCTGGGCATCGAGATCGGCCGCTATGGCGAGTACAAGGCCCTGGCCGGCGGCACCACCTCGCTGCAGGGCGGGCGCGTGAATCTGGCGTATTCGAAAGAGGAATGCCTGGTGCGCAACATCGAGAATTCAGCCGTCGAGTCCCGCCTGGCTGCCAGCCGGGTGGACATCGGCCGCAGTGCCAAGGAATGGGCCGACATGCAGGCCGAGAAGGCCAAGGGGCAGCTGGTGGTGCATCTGGCCGAAGGACCTTCGCCCCGCATGGCCAGCGAATTCGGCCAGATCAAGGACAGCAACCTGCTAGGGCCCGAGCTGATCGCGATCCACGGCGTGGGCCTGACCGAGCCGCAGCTCAAGGAAATGGCCGCGGCCGGCGCCAAGCTGGTGTGGTCGCCGCTGTCGAACTTCATGCTCTATGGCAAGACCGCCAATATCGCGGCGGCCAAGCGCGCCGGGCTGTCGATCAGTCTGGCACCGGATTGGGCGCCCTCAGGCAGCAAGTCCAGCCTGGGCGAGCTCAAGGTGGCGGACCTGGTGAACAAGCATGCGTTGAACGGTTTGTTCAGCGACCGCGAACTGGCGGAGATGGTGACGCGCAAGCCGGCCGAAGCCATGGGCTGGGGCAAGAAGCTGGGGCAGGTGAGTGAGGGCTATCTGGCGGACGTGCTGCTGCTCGATGACCGCGATGCGGACCCGTACCGGAACCTGATCATTGCGATCGAAGAGAACATCCAGCTGGTGGCAGTGCGCGGTGAGCCGCTGTATGGCGATGCCGCGCTGCTGAAGACGGCGCGTGGCAGCAGCGATGACATCGAGACCACCTCCACCTTCAAGGGCAAGCGCAGCAAGGCCATGACGCCGAACTGCCCGAACACGGCACTGGCGCGCATGGGTGTGGCCGAGACTGCGGCGCGGATCCAGCAGGGCCTGAAGTTCGACACCGCGCAGCTGGCCGCCAAGCTCACGCCGGAGCAACTCACCCGCGACTTCAACACCTGCGGCCTGCCGCCACCGACGGCGTCCCCGACGGCAGCCGACGCCAGGAAACTGCTGGCCTGCCGATTTGGCCTGCCCTATGAGAAGACGCGCCTGAGCCCGCTGACCACCAACGAAGACCCGGAGTTCATGTCGCGCCTGATGCGCAACCCGAACCTGCCCAAATACCTGCGCGCCCTGCCGGCCTACTACCGGCAGTAGAACAGCCTCACACGGTAGTAGCAGCATGCGGCGACCTGCAGGACTGGATGCGCTGCCCCAAGCGGTGCAGCGCTGGCTGGTGGGCGAAGTGCGCATCACCCAGGTGGTGGAGTCGCGCGGCGCCAATCCACCGGCCTTCCTGTTCCCGAGCCTGAGCCAGGAGCAGGTGCGCAGTCACAACTGGCTGCGTCCCCATTTCGCCCATGCCGATGGCCGGCTGTTTGCCTCCATCCATTGCTTCGTGATCGAGTCCGAAGGTCGGCGCATCGTGGTCGACACCTGTGTCGGCAATGACAAGACCCGGCCGGTGGCAATGTGGAACCAGCTCCAGGGTCCGTTCCTGCAACACCTGGAGGCGGCAGGCTTTGCGCCCGACAGCATCGACACCGTGTTGTGCACCCATCTGCATGTGGACCACGTGGGCTGGAACACGCGTCTGGTGGAGGGCCGCTGGGTACCGACGTTTCCGAAGGCGCGCTACCTGTTTGGCCGGGTGGAGTGGGAACACTGGTCCACGGTGTCGGAGGCGGTGGACCAGCAGGTATTGGCGGATTCGGTGCGGCCCATCATTGACGCCGGGCTGGCGACGCTGGTGGAGAGCAATCATGCCCTGACGGGCGAGGTGCAGCTGGAGCCCACGCCTGGCCACACCCCTGGCCACGTGAGCGTGCGCATCCGCTCGCAAGGTCAGGAGGCGGTGATCACCGGCGACCTGATGCACCACCCTGTCCAGTGCTGCCAGCCGGAGCTGGCCTCCAACTTCGACAGCGACGTGGCCGCGGCCCGCGCTACACGGCTGCGCTTTTTGCAGGAGCAGGCGGCGCGCCAGGTGCTGGTGCTCGGCACCCACTTTGCCGGCCCCTGCGGTGGCCAGGTGGTGGCGGACGGCGCGGCCTGGCGGCTCGATGTGGCCAGTGCCCTGGCGGCATTGCAGCCCTGATTGTCAGAGGAAAAGCGGCCTGAAAGGCTGATGGATAAAGCACGGAGCACTACTGAAGTTGTAGCGATCTGGATTCACAGGTGTTTGATATTGGGAGTGGCGGGATGACCCAAGCGGCAATTGAGAAGCCCAAGGTACTGGCCTTCGACATCTTTGGCACGGTGGTGGACTGGCACGGCAGCATCGTGCGCGAGGTCACGGCTCTGGGCCTGGCGGTGGACCCGTCCGACTTTGCCCTGGCCTGGCGCGCCGGCTACCAGCCCGCGATGCGGCGCGTGGCCTCGGGCGAACTGGGCTGGACCCTGATCGACGACCTGCACCGCATGATCCTGGACGAGATCCTGCAGCGCTTTGGGATCACGCATCTGAGCGAAGACCAGAAGCGCCACCTGAACAAGGCCTGGCACCGGCTCGCCGCCTGGCCCGACAGCGTGGCCGGCCTCACGGCCCTGAAGCGCAGCTTCACGATCTGCACCCTGTCCAACGGCAACATCGGCCTGCTGACCAACATGGCCAAGCATGCCGGCCTGCCCTGGGACTGCATCCTCTCGGCCGAAGTCTTTCGCGCCTACAAGCCCGACCCCGCCACCTACCTGGGGGTGGCCAAGGTTTTCGATCTTCCGCCGGCGCAGGTGATGCTGGTAGCCGCCCACCAGGACGACCTCGCCGCCGCCCGTGCCTGCGGATTGCAGACCGCCTACATCGAACGCCCCCTGGAGTTCGGCGCCGGCCGGCCGAAGGACGTGTCACCTGACCCTGCGAACACCTGGCATGCGCGCAGTCTGGTGGATTTGGCGGAGCAACTCGGGTAGCTGGCGTAGTGCTGTGACTCTCCGTTCGGGCTGAGCCATATCCGTTCGGGCTGAGCCTGTCGAAGCCCCAAGACAACCCACCTCACACCGACATGGTACGCAGGGGGGCACAGTCTGCCGGCTTCTTCATGGCGTGCCGCAAATCATCAGCCGGCAGACTGCGCCCCACTGCGGGCGGGATGTCACTGGTTTCGTACCGGTCAAAACAAGACCACCGATTCCCGTCAAACCGTCGCCAGTACATCGCCGTCGGGGTTGGTGATCGTCACTTGCCTAATGCAGATGTGACTTGCCTTCCAGCCTTGCAGAGCTGGTTGCAGACCCGGTGCCAGGTGCGTTTGGAGAAACGAAACGATGCTGGGAGCGCCTTCGCTGAAGGAGTCGCTGACGACCCAGAAATCGCCGTCGCCAAACGCATCCTCCTTGCCGAAGTGGCCGATCAATTCACACAGATCGACGTAAGCAGCATTCAGTTCGTCTGCACGGATGCGAGCGTAACTGTTCTGCCATACAGACTTGTTGTACCAATGGATGAGTTCGTCAGCGGTTGCATGGGCCGACCAGGGCTGGTTTCCCACATCTGCGAGCAGTTCGCGCCCAATGGAGGTATCGACTTCGTGCACAAAGTCGAACCAGGGGCATTGACCGTGCAGTTCAGCAGAGAGGCGAGCGGCCGTAGTCTTGGTAACACCCTTCGCCAGGAAGAAGCTTGAAAACCGCATGCAATCAGGTTCGTTCATAGGGTGAGAGTCGGCGAGCGATCACGGGCGTGCCTACAAGTAGCTCAAGCGAAATAGAACAAGGCCAGCAGGCATTGCCTGTTACCCTCACCTGAAGCCTCCCGCCAGCAGTGGAGTGCGGTCTGTCGGTTGACGATTTGCGGCACGCCATGAGGAGACCGGCATACCGCACTCCGCTGCGTACCATGCCGCCGACGCCGCACATGCCCTGCACAGACTTTCCTCCAAAGGCAGGGTCATCAACTTCCAGCCGCTACAGGAAGACGGGAACCCCGCGCTTTGCCCATGCGCTTCGCGTCCGTTTTCTGCTCTGATGAAACCACGGAAGACCGGGCCGTCAGCTCACCCTCGGCCGCCAGCCAGCGGACCAGATCCTGGGCATCCGGGTTGTCGGTGGCGCGGGCGGACAGGGCGGTAAAGTAGCCACGGCGCGATGCCGCCCGGCCCTTGAAGGGCGTGACCAGGCGGCCGTCGTGCAGCAGGGCCTGCAGCAGGGGCAGGCGGCCGATGGCCACGCCCTGGCCGGCTACGGCGGCGGTGATGGCGTCGGCGTATTGGCCGAAACGCACCGTGTTCTTCACTTTCAGTTCCTTGATGCCCATCACTTCGAACCAGGGTGCCCAGTCGGCGGTGAGGGCTTCGCCTTCGGGCATGTCCACGGCCAGCAGGGTGTGGTGCTGCAGGTCGGCTGGAGCTTTCAGCGGGTGCGCCTTGTCGAGCGCCAGGGCGGGGGCGCAGACCGGCACCACCACCTCCTCGAACAGCGGCTTGCCCTCACCCTGGCTGGTGGGGCAGAAGCGCACCGCCACGTCGATGTGGCTGCGCTCCAGGTCCAGCACCTCCAGCGTCGGCGACAGTCGTACGTCCACCGCCGGGTGGCTGGCCGTGAACTTGGCCAGCCGTGGTATCAGCCAGAGCGAGGCAAAGCCCGGTGTGGTGGTGATCGATACCTGGCGGGCACGGCTGGCCGCGCGCACGCTGGCGGCGGCGTCGCGCAGCCGCTCCAGGCAGTCCACCACGGCGCGCTGCAGCACACGGCCGGCGCTGGTGAGTTGCAGCGAGCGGTGCTGGCGTTCGAACAGGGCCACGCCCAAATCCGCCTCGATCGCCTGGATCTGCCGGCTCACGGCCGACTGCGTCAGGAACAGCTCCTGCGCCGCCAGGGTGAAGCTCAGGTGCCGGGCGGCGGCCTCGAAGCTGCGCAGCAGGTCCAGGCGCGGCAACTCGGAGCGCCGGATCGGCACCGGGGCCGGAACGGAGCCGGTTCCGAGCCCGGAAAAGTGGGGTTTCGCATTCTGTACAGGCATGCAAGCTATTCCAAATCAACGTTTGTTGTACCAGGGCGTGGCCAGTATATTCATTCCCATGATGCATGTACAAGGAGTCCCCATGAAGCTCGAATCCGATCGCTTTGACCTGGCCCTGGCGCGCCAGTCTGTCTTCACCCTGCGCGACGCCGCCGGGCTGGAGATCCGCTGCCGCGAAGGCTCGGTCTGGATCACGCTGGACAACGACCCGCGCGACATCGTGCTGGAAGCCGGCGCCACCTTCCATACGCCGGAGCACCACCGGGCCCTGGTCTACGGCCTGGAGGCGTCCAGCATTGCGGTGGCGCCGTATGTGCAAGCCGTGCCGGTACCGGTGCGGCCGCAGGTGCGAGCCCTGGCGCACATGCCCGCTGGCGTGATGCCGGCGCAGGCCGCCTGCGCCTGATGCCCGCTGCTGACCGGGGCCGCAGCTCCGGTCGCTGGTGTTCCGGCTATTTGGCCTGCAGCGGCGCGTGCCAGGCGCTGCGCGGCACCTGCACCCCGCCGCGCTCACCCGGCAGCACATTGCCGTAGCGCTGGGCAAACACCGGTGGCAAGGCGCGCCCTGCCGGCGCCGACAGCCATAGCCGCAGCAGGTGCCGACGGCGCTCGGGCTCGGGCCAGTCCTCGAAGCCGGTGCGGTCATGCAGCAGGTTGTGGTTGTGCACCAGCTGCACATCGCCCACCTGCAGTTCCATCATGAAATGCAACGCCGGGTCGTTGGCCAGGGCGTCAAACAGGTCCAGCGCCTCGCGGATCTGCGGCGTGATCCGCGGTGCCTCGGCAAAGCGCTGGGCCGAATCCAGGTACTGGCGCTGGTAGATCACGGACAGGCGGCCCCCCGGCCCCACCGGCCACCAGTTGAACACCGGAATCGTGAAGAACGGCGCCTGGCCGTCGGCCATCTCGCCACGACGGTCCGTGGCCAGTGGCTGGAACAGCAGCTGCGCCAGGTCCGGCCGGCGGGCGCGCATGGCGTTGAAGATCGATTCGGAGGAAACCAGGGCTGAATGGCCGCCGCTGCGTGCGGTCTGCAGGCACAGCAGACCGACGATGTCGCAGGAGTCGGTGTGGAAGGTCTGGCGTTCGCGGGTCTGGTAGATGCGCACTGCCGGGTTGCTGGAATGCAGGCCCACGTCTTGCACGTGCCCCAGCACATGGCCATTGGCATTCTGCGGCCGCATGTTGCCGAAATGCGTACCCAGCAGCATGAAGGCAGCGGCGCTTTGCGCCAGACCCCAGCGCTGCACCGGCAGGCCGCGCAGCAGCACGAAACCGCGGCCCTCCAGCACGTCAGCCAGGATGCTTTGCAGGCGCGGCTGCAGCAGCGGCAGCTGCGCCATCTCGTGCTGCAGCAGCGCCAGGTCCATGCCCCGCGCGCAGATGCTGCCGCTGGCGGCTTCCAGCTCGGCTAGTTCAGCGGCGTCCAGGGTCTCGATCCAGTCACTGCGCGCCGCCATCTCGGGGCCGAGCCATGCCGCGGCGGTTTGCTGCCGTGGTGGCAGTTCGGTAGGGATGCCGGCTTTGTCCATGTCCGGGACTATACGGGGCCAGTGCCGCTCCATGTTGGGGTGTCGGCTAACATCAAATCTGTTCCAACGCACCGTACATTCCATGCCTTCAGTCCAGCGCATTCCCGGCCACCGCTTCTTGCATTCACCGGGCCCGACCCGCGTGCCCGACGAAGTCATCCACGCCATGAGCCGCCAGCCCATGGACCTGGCGGACCCGCGTGTGGCCAGCATGATCGAGGTCTGCGAGAGCGGCCTGCAAGACCTGCTGCAGACCCGGAGTGCCGACGTCTTCATGTACGCCGCCAATGGCCACGGTGCCTGGGAGGCGGTGATTGCCAACCTGGTGATGCCGGGCCAGACTGTGCTGATTCCGGGCACCGGCCATTTTTCCGACTCCTGGGCGCTGCAGACCGAAGCCCTGGGCGCCACCGTGCTGCGCACACCTTGGGTTGAGGGCTTTCCGATCGACGCCGCTGCCGTGGAGCAGGCGCTGCGCGCCGACACGGCGCACCAGATCATTGCCGTGTTTGCGGTCCATACCGACACTGCCAGCGGCATGACCAGCGATCTGGCGGCATTGCGCGCCGCCATCGACGCCGCGGGGCATCCGGCACTGTTCGTGGTGGACGTGGTCGCGTCGCTCGGTGCCGCGCCCTTTGCCATGGATGCCTTGCGCGCCAATGTGGTGATGGGTGCCTCGCAAAAGGGCCTGATGTGCCCACCGGGCATGGGCTTTTGCGCAGTGGACGCACAGGCCTTTGCCTGGGCGGCGCAGAACCCGGCCCCGCGTTTCTATTGGGACTGGGGCCGGCGCAAGGGCGCCCAGCCGTACCAGAAGTTCTGTGGCACGGCGCCGTTGAATCTGCTGATGGGTCTGGAGGCGGCGTTGGGCCTGATCGCCCAGGAAGGCATCGGCGCGGTGCATGCCCGCCACGCCTTGCTGGCCAGCGCCGTGCATGCCTGTGTGGAGGCCTGGAGCAGCACCGGCGCGGTGCGCCACTTCGGCCTGGATGCGGCAGCGCGCTCGGTCTCGGTGACCAGCATTGCCACCGGCCCCGCCGTGGACCCGGAGGCGATCCGCCGGGTGGCGCGCGAGCGCTTCCAGGTGGCGCTGGCCGGCGGCCTGGGGCCGCTGGCGGGGCGGGTGTTTCGCATCGGCCATCTGGGCGACATGAACCCGGCCATGATCCTGGGTTGCCTGGCCGGCGTGGAGGCCGCGATGACGGTGCTGGGCATACACTTCGGCCCAGGCGGCGTGCAGGCCGCGATTGCGCGGCTGGCGGCTGATTGACGGTGTCCACACCGCGCCGGCGCGCATCGAGCAGGGGGTGTTGATGGTCTCGAAGATTGATCCGGCGGTGGTGCAAATGTTTGCCGAGAACGTGCGCGCCGAGTTCATCGAGCGCCCGGTTGGCATCAAGCTCGGCGCTGCCATCGTGCAGAAGATTTCGCAGAAGGTGCC
>JANMKM010000483.1:0-10516 GCA_031372035.1 Rhodoferax sp.
CACCACCGCCGACCTGGTGCACAAGCTGCTGGCCGTCTGAGCGCGGCTCGCAGACTGCTCCATCCAGCACCGAGACACCCAGCCATGAAACACCTGCCCCATCCCGTGCGTCACCTGCTGCACCGGCCCCGCATGATCAGCTCGGTCGCCCTGGCATTGGTGTTGTTTGTGGCACTGCTGCCCTGGATGCCTGCCACCCGCGCAGCATTGATCGCCTTCAACCTTGGCGCTCTGCTGTTCCTGGGCCTGATGAGCGCACTGATGTTCCGCGTCAACGTGCTGTCGATGAAGGAGCGGGCGCGGGTGCTGGACGAAGGCCGTTGGACCGTACTGCTGGTCACCCTGGGCGTGGCGGTGGTGGTGCTGGCGGCGCTGTCGCACGAACTGCATGCGGCCAAAGCCAAGTCGGTCTGGGACCTGGGCCTGGCTGCCAGCACCCTGGTGCTGGCCTGGCTGTTCGTGGCCGTGGTGTTTGCCGAGCACTATGCCCACACCTTCTATGTGCGGCCCGGGCAACTGCAGTTTCCCGGCACGGCCGAGCCTGACTACTGGGACTTCAGCTACTTCGCTGGCGTGATCAGCATGTGCTGCCAGACCTCGGACGTGGCCGTCACCGACTCCGGCATGCGGCGTCTGGTGCTGCTGCACAGCGTGCTGGCCTTCTTCTTCAACGTCGTGATCCTGGCGATCACGGTGAACGTGGTGGCGGGTGTGCTGTAGCCGACTTCTGCTCAACGCTTCACTGGGAAAACAGCACGCCGTTCCAGATGGCCGCGATGAACCGGGCCGAAGCATTGCGCTGGGGGCCGATCGTGAAGGCTTCGGGGGCGCGGGCGGAGTGAACAAGCCTGCTCCGCCTTGGCGGCATCAGGCGATGCGGATTGCGTTTGCAGTGCGATGTTACCGGCAGTATCATTGATGGCATGAACACGGCAGCGAAGTTGCTTGTCTCAATGCGCCGCAATGCGCTTGACTGGCAGATCGCCCAGCTTCAGACCGTGGCCAATCAACACGGAATTGATTGGCGACACGATGGTGGCAGCCACTGTGTATTCGTCAGGTCGGATGGCAGCACACTTTCAGTGCCGGCACATCGACCCATCAAGCCGATTTACGTGAAGAAATTTGTTGACCTGGTGGACGGAGCATGAACCATGAGCAGACTAGTTGACTATCCATTTGAAATTCGCCCGCTCAGCGCAGAAGAGGGAGGTGGGTTCCTGATCTCGTTTCCGGACTTCTCCGAGTGCATATCGGACGGGGAAACGGTGGACGAGGCACTGAAGAATGGCCGAGAAGCGCTGAAAGCCACGATTGCCGCACTCAAGTCCACAGGTCACCCCATCCCTGGGGCGAATGCTGGTGGCGTGGCGTCCGGAAAGTTTGTCGCTCGGGTCCCGAAAACGGTACACGCCCAACTTGCGACGCGGGCCAGGGCCGAGGGTGTTTCTCTGAATACCCTGGTACTGACTTTCATTGCCCAAGGCCTCGGTCGAAAAGAGGGTCGAGCGTAGTCATCGGCTACGGCACGACCTACCCTGAGTGCGCTGGTCACGCCAAGTCGTACCGATCCAGGTTCATCACCTTGCTCCAGGCCGCCACGAAGTCGCGCACGAACGCCGGCTGTGCATCGCTGCTCGCATAGACCTCCGCGATGGCCCGGAGCTGGGCGTTGGAACCGAAGACCAGATCAACCACCGTACCGGTCCACTTGAGCACTCCGGTCGCCCGATCGCGACCTTCCAGCACCCCTTCGGCACTGGCGGACTTCTGCCACTGGGTATTCATGTCCAGCAGGTTGACGAAGAAGTCGTTGGTCAGAGTTTCGGGCCGCTGGGTGAAGACGCCATGCTCTGCGCCTCCAACATTGGCATGGAGCGCGCGCATGCCACCGACCAGTACCGTCATCTCGGGTGCGGTCAGCGTCATCAGGTTCGCCCGGTCTACCAGCAACTCCGCTGCGGCATCTTCCAGACCCTTGCGCAGGTAATTGCGAAAGCCATCGGCAACCGGCTCCAGCACGGCGAACGCATGCACATCGGTCTGCTCCCGCGACGCGTCCGTGCGCCCCGGCGCGAACGGAACCGTCACATCCTGCCCAGCCTTCTTCGCAGCAGCCTCGACCGCCGCACAGCCAGCCAGAACGATCAGGTCTGCCAAAGACACCTTCTTGCCGCCGGCCTGCGCACCATTGAATTCCGTCCGGATTGCTTCCAGTTTCTGCAGAACACCCGCCAGTTCGGCCGGCTGGTTGACTTCCCAGTCCTTCTGTGGCGCCAGGCGGAGGCGCGCTCCATTGGCGCCGCCACGGTTGTCGCTACCGCGGAACGTGGCCGCCGAGGCCCAAGCCGTCGTCACCAGTTGCGAGATCGACAAGCCGGACGCGAGCACCTTGCTCTTCAGCGCCGCAATGTCCTGGGCGTCGATCAGCGCGTGGTCCACGGCGGGCACAGGGTCCTGCCAGATCAGCTCTTCCTTCGGCACCAGCGGTCCCAGGTAGCGCGCAATCGGCCCCATGTCGCGGTGCGTCAGTTTGAACCAGGCGCGGGCAAAGGCGTCGGCGAACTCCTGCGGGTTCTGCATGAATCGGCGCGAGATCTTCTCGTAGGACGGGTCCATGCGCATGGCCATGTCGGCGGTGGACATCATGGGAGCGTGGCGACTGGTCGGGTCGTGGGCATCGGGCACGGTGCCTGCGCCAGCGTCCCCCTTGGGCTTCCACTGGTGCGCGCCGGCCGGGCTTTTGCTCAGTTCCCATTCGTAGCCAAACAGGGTCTCGAAATAGCCGTTGTCCCACCGGATGGGGTTGGGCGTCCATGCGCCCTCCAGGCCGCTGGTGATGGTGTGCACACCCTTGCCGCTGCCGAAGCTGTTCTTCCAGCCGAGACCTTGCTCCTCGATGCTGGCAGCTTCGGGCTCGGGGCCGCAATACTGGCCCGGATTCGCGGCGCCGTGGGTCTTGCCGAAGGTGTGTCCGCCAGCCGTGAGCGCTACGGTTTCCTCGTCGTCCATGGCCATGCGGGCGAAGGTCTCGCGGATGTCGCGGGCCGAGCCGAGCGGGTCCGGGTTGCCGTTGGGGCCTTCGGGGTTGACGTAGATCAGGCCCATCTGGACAGCGGCCAGCGGGTTGTCGAGTTCCCGGTCGCCGCGGTAACGCTCGTCGCCCAGCCACTTGCCTTCCGGTCCCCAGTAGATGTCTTCCTCCGGCTCCCAGATGTCTTCGCGCCCACCGGCGAAGCCAAAGGTCTTGAAGCCCATCGAATCCAGAGCGACATTGCCGGTGAGGACGATCAGGTCCGCCCACGAGAGCTTTTGGCCGTACTTCTGCTTGATCGGCCAGAGCAGCCGGCGTGCCTTGTCCAGGTTGCCGTTGTCCGGCCAGCTGTTCAGCGGCGCAAAGCGCTGCGATCCGGAGCCGGCGCCACCGCGGCCGTCCGCAATGCGGTAGGTGCCGGCACTGTGCCAGGCCATGCGGATAAAGAACGGTCCGTAGTGGCCGTAATCCGCAGGCCACCAGTCCTGCGAATCCGTCATCAGGGCATGCAGATCCTTGATCACCGCATTCAGGTCCAGGCTCTTGAACGCCTCGGCATAGCTGAAGGCCTCACCCAGTGGGTTGGGCAGCGGCGAGTGCTGGTTCAAGATTTTCAGGTTCAACTGGTTCGGCCACCAGTTGGCGTTGGTTGGGGCCCCTGCCACGGCCTGTTTACGCGCACCGCCCGTAAACGGGCACTTGGATTCGGTCGTCAAGCTCATCTCCTGTGGTTGATTGCAAAGATTTTGGATAGTAGAAAAAAGCCCACCGCCAGTAAACACAATCGTCTTTATAGAGTCCATAGTTTTTGCTGATGACTTGCGCAATGCCAGCTGGTGGCAGCGGGCGGCCACCTATGATGCTTGTCGCCTCCCACCGACTTGCCGGAGACCCGCACCATGACCGCTCGCTACCCTGCCCCTGACCTGAACAGCCTGCCCGCGGACATCCAGGCCCGCATCCTGGAAGTGCAGAAGAAGGCCGGCTTCATACCCAACGTGTTTCTGGGTTTCGCCCGCCGGCCGGCCGAGTGGCGCGCCTTCTTTGCCTACCACGACGCCCTGATGCTGCGCGAGGAGTCGGGCCTGACCAAGGGCGAGCGCGAGATGATCGTCACCACCACCAGCGCCGCAAACAACTGCCTCTACTGCGTGGTGGCACATGGCGCGATCCTGCGCATCTATGAGAAGAATGCGCTGGTGGCGGACCAGGTGGCGGTGAACTACCGCAAGGCCGACATCACGCCGCGCCAAAGTGCCATGCTGGATTTCGCCATGAAGGTCTGCAGCGATTCGGCTGCAATCAGCGACGCCGATTTCCCGCCGCTGCACGCGCAGGGCTTCAGCGACGAAGACATCTGGGACATCGCCGCCATCACCGCCTTCTTCGGCCTGTCGAATCGCATGGCCAGCTTCTCCAACATGCTGCCCAATCCCGAGTTCTATCTGATGGGGCGGCTGCCCAAGCAGAAATGAAGACACCGCGTTTCTGGATCGAGGTCGAAGCGCCGTTGCGACATGCCAGCTGCACCCTGCTTGCGCTGGCGCTGCTCGGCTCCGTAGCCCCGGCCAGCGCCGGGCTGGGGCGCGCGCCTGCGACGGCAGCAGTGCCGATGGCTGTGCAACGCCAGGCCCAGCCAGCGGCTGCGCAGGCCATTGCTGCAGCCTCCGCCAACACGGCATCAGCACCAGCTACATCGGCCGCCAGCTACAGCTTGCACCAGAGCAGCCTGGACAGCGGCACCACCGTGCAGGAGTACGTAGACGTAGCAGGTCGGGTGTTTGCCCTGGCCTGGCGTGGCCCAGTGCTGCCGGACCTGGCGGACTATCTGGGCGACTACCTGACGGACTACCGCCATGCCGCCGCGCAACACCGCGCCGGCGGCCAGCGCGGTGGCGCACTGCGCCTGCGCAGCGATGCGCTGGTGCTGCATTCGGGTGGACGCATGCGCGCCTTCGTCGGTTACGCCTACGTGCCGGCGCTGGTGCCCGCGGGGCTGGACGTGCAGACCCTGCTGGGCGCCTATGGAGCCGCGCCATGAGCCGGGTCTGGGACGGCGTTCCCGCAGTACCCGCCCATCGCGCGCCGAGCCTGCGCTGGCTCGGCGCGCTGTGCCTCGCCATGGCACTGACAGCCTGTGGCGGCGGCGGTGGCAGCAGCCCCGTGCCCGGCACGCCGCCGGTAACCATCACGCCGCTGGCGCCGAATGCGCAGGCGGTGAGCGTGTACCGGGGTCCCAGTGGCAGCAGCGTGAACATCCCCTTTGTCGATGTCACGCTGTGCCTGCCGGGCAGCAGCAGCTGCGAGACCATCCGCGACGTGGTGCTGGACACCGGCTCCTCGGGTCTGCGGCTGCGCTCGGGCGCTGTCTCGGCCACAATGCGCCAGCAGCTGCTGGGTCTGGCGCCGGCACCGGCCCTGCTCAACTGCGTGCAGTTCATCGACGGCACCTATCTGTGGGGTCCGGTGGTCACGGTGGATCTGGTGCTGGCCAGCGAAAAGGCAGCCAGCCTGCCAGTGCAGCTGTTTGACGATGCAGCATATGTCAGCGTACCGCCGGCCTGCGCCGCCGGCGGCGACTCGGGCAGCGGCTACCACGCCAACGGCATCATCGGCCTGGGCGTGCAGAAGCAGGATTGCGGCGACAGCTGCGCCAACATCACGCGCAATGGCGTGTACTTCAGCTGCACCGGCGCCAGCTGCACCGGCCGGCGCGCCAGCCTGGCACAGCAGGTAAAAAGCCCGGTGCCGCTGTTCCCAACCAACAACAACGGGCTGATGCTGGAATTGCCGGCCGTGCCCTCCGGCAGTGCTGTCAGCGCGGTTGGCACCCTGACCTTCGGCATCGGTACCCAAAGCAACAACCAGCTGGCCACGGAGACTGTGCTGCCGCTCGACAGCGTCGGCTATTTCACAACCCAGTTTCTCGGCAACAACATGGTCAACAGCTTCATCGACTCTGGCTCCAACGGCCTGTACTTCGACCCCGGCGGCCTGCCGGCCTGCGGCTTCGGCGGCGGCGCCAGCCCCTCGTTCTACTGCCCAGCCAGCACCAGCAACCTGCAGGCCGTGCTGGTGGGCCTGAACGGCACCCGCAGCAGCGTGAATTTCAGCATCGGCAACGCCGAGAACCTGTTCAACCAGGGAGCCCTCGCCGCCTTCCCCACATTGGGCGGGCCGCGCGGCAATTTCAGCAGCTTCGACTGGGGTCTTCCCTTCTTCTACGGCCGCCGCGTCAGCTTCGCCATCGAGGGCCAAAGCACTGCCCGCGGTATGGGTCCGTACGTAGCGTTTTAGGTCACCATCTCCCGCAACCACCGCGGCAGCGTAGCGGCCTTCCCCAGCGGAAAATTCACCCAGATCATGGTGGCGCCGCCGGCGGCGTAGACCACACCGGGCTCGTCCACGCGCTCGATCACAGCCCAGGTCTCGAAGGTGGTGCGCGCCGGGTCGCTGCAATACATTTTCACCAGCACGTCACCCGGGTACTGCAGCTGCTTGTAGAAATTGCAGAAGGCGTTGACGATCAGCGGACCTTCGCCCTGCGGGTCGGGCTTGGCGCCGATGGATTGCGACCAGTCAATGCGACACGACTCCATGTAGCGGAAGTACACCGCATTATTGACATGCCCCATGGCGTCCATGTCGCCCCAGCGGATTGCGATCCGCTGCTCGAACACCAGCTTCTTGCGTTCCGGCAGCTCCAGCTTCATGCGCTGAAGCCATCGTCGGCCGAGATCACGGCGCCATTGATGAAGTGGCCCTCGTTCGAGCACAGCGTCACCAGCAGCGCGTCCAGGTCCTTGGGCTGGCCGACGCGCTTGCGCGGCAGCATCTGCACCAGCTTGCCGCCCTGTTCGGTCTGCCAGTGGTGGTGGTTGATCTCGGTGTCGATGTAGCCCGGGCAGATGGCGTTGACGTTGATGCCGTACTTGCCCCACTCCAGTGCCATGGCCCGCGTCATGTGGATCACCGCCGCCTTGCTCATGCAATAGACGCCAATCTGCGGCAGCACCCGCAAGCCGGCGGTGCTGGCGATGTTGACGATGCGCCCGCCGGTGTAGCTGCCCGGTGCCGCGCCACGGGCCCGCGCCAGCATCCGCTTGCCCACCTCCTGGGCGACGAAGAACGCACCCTTGACGTTGGTGTTGAAGACGTAGTCGTAGTCTTCCTCGGGCACGTCCTGGATGCGCTGGGTGGTGCTGACGCCCGAGTTGTTGACCAGGATGTCGATCGAGCCGACCTCGGTCTCGGCATGGGCCACGGCGGAGCGGATCGAGGCGCAGTCGGTGACATCGAGTTCCACCACATGGGCGTCACCGCCCTGGCCTTCGATCTCGGCCCGCAACTCCTTCAAACGTTCCATGCGCCGGCTGGCCAACACCACGGCGGCGCCGGCACTTGCCAGGGTACGTGCGAACTGCGCACCCAGGCCGCTGGAGGCTCCTGTCACCAGGGCCACGCGGCCCGATAAATCCATGCTGTAAGCCATTGTTCTGTCCTGTTGTGTGCATCTTGGGCTGCGTCGATTATGCGGGTTGGGTGTGGCTGCGCTGGCCCTAAAATCAGGCGGATTGAGACCACCGCAGAGGACACGATGACCAACGAAGAGATCCTGGCCCAGTACGGACCGCGCGAGGCCATGGAGTACGACGTGGTGGTGGTCGGTGGTGGCCCGGCCGGGCTGTCCAGCGCGATCCGGCTCAAGCAGCTGGCAGCTGCCGCCGGCAGCGAGGTCTCGGTGGTGGTGCTGGAGAAGGGCTCGGAGCCCGGCGCTCACATTCTGTCCGGCGCCATCATGGACCCGATCGCTCTGACCGAGCTGTTCCCCGACTGGCGCGAGCGTGGCGCGCCGCTGCACCAGGCGGTGACCGACGACGCCATGGTGTTCCTGGGCGAGCACGCCTCATTTCGCACGCCCGGCTTCCTGTTGCCGGGCTGCCTGCAGAACCACGGCAACTACATCATCAGCCTGGGCGCCTTCACCCGCTGGCTCGCGGCCCAGGCCGAAGCCCTGGGCGTGGAAATCTTCCCTGGCTTTGCTGCGGCCGAGGTGTTGTACAACGAAAGTGGCGCCGTGCGCGGCGTCGCCACCGGCAACATGGGCGTGGGCAAGGACGGCACACCAGGCGACAGCTTCCAGCTCGGCATGGAGCTGCAGGCCAAGTACACCGTGTTTGCCGAAGGGTCGCGCGGCCACCTGGGCAAGCAGCTGATTGCGCGCTTCAAGCTGGACGCCGACAGCGACCCGCAGACCTTTGGCCTGGGCATCAAGGAGGTGTGGGAGATCGACCCGGCACGGCACCAGCCCGGCTTTGTGCTGCACACCGCCGGCTGGCCCATGGACAGCAGCACCTATGGCGGCGCCTTCCTGTACCACGGCGAGAACAACACGATCTCCATGGGCTTCATCACCGGGCTGGACTACAGCAACCCGTACCTGAGTCCGTTCGAGGAATTCCAGCGCTGGAAGACGCACCCCAATATCCGCTGGTACCTGGAGGGCACGGGCCTGAAACCGGCCAAGCGCCTGGCCTATGGTGCCCGCGCCATCACCGCCGGCGGCCTGATGTCGCTGCCGAAAACCGTGTTCCCCGGCGGCGCCCTGGTGGGTTGCGACGCCGGCTACCTGAACGTGAGCCGCATCAAGGGCAGCCATGCCGCGATCAAGACCGGCATGCTGGCGGCCGAGGCTGCGTTCGAAGCCCTGGCGGCCGGGCGCGCGCACGACGAACTTACGGCCTATCCGCAAGCCTTCAGCCAGAGCTGGCTGCACGCCGAGCTGAACCGGGCGCGCAATTTCAAGGCCTGGTTCAAAAAGGGCCTGACCGTGGCCACGCTGATGAACGGCTTCGAGCAGTTCGTGCTCGGCGGCCACATCCCCTGGACCCTGCGGCGCGACAAGCCGGACCACCTGTATCTCAAGCCGGCGGCCGAATGTGAACCGATCCAGTACCCGAAGCCGGATGGCAAGATCACCTTCGACCGCCTCTCCAGTGTGTTCATCAGCAACACCAACCATGAAGAGCAACAACCAGCGCACCTGACACTGAGGGACGCCAGCGTGCCTGTGGCCCTGAACCTGGCGAAATACGCCGGACCCGAGGCGCGTTACTGCCCCGCCGGGGTCTACGAGTTCGTGAAGAACCCCGACGACAGCGACCGCTTGCAGATCAATGCCCAGAACTGCGTGCACTGCAAGACCTGCGACATCAAGGACCCGAGCCAGAACATCGTCTGGGTCACGCCCGAGGGGGGCGGAGGCCCGAATTACAGCGCAATGTAGGCCCGCATTCGAGCCTGCCACAGCAAGAACACTGGGAGATCCAATATGCATATCGTCATCACCGGCGGCGCCGGCTTCCTGGGGGCCCGCCTGGCGCGCACCCTGCTGCACCACGGCGAGCTGTCGCTGGCCGGCGCTCCGGCCCGCACCATCACCCGCATGACGCTGGTAGACCGCGCAGCACCACCGGCCGATCTGGCGCACAACGTGCACGTGACCAGCGTGGTGGGTGACCTCAATGCCCTGCTCAAGGACTCGCCCGCAAGCGTGGTGCCACCTGACACCACGGTGCTGTTCCATCTGGCCGCGGCCGTCAGCGGCGAATGCGAGGCCGACTTTGATCTGGGCATGCGCAGCAACCTGGCGGCCACGATGGGGCTGCTGGAAGCCTTGCGCGCGCTGGGCACCAAGCCCACCCTGGTGTTCACCAGCTCGCTGGCGGTGTTCGGCCATTCGCCCGAGCAGCCCACGCCGCCGGTGATCGAAGACGAAACCCTGCCCACGCCGCAGACCAGTTACGGCATCCAGAAGTACATCGGCGAACAACTCACCGCCGACTACGCCCGCAAGGGCTTCATCCGCGGCCGCAATGTGCGCTTGATGACGGTGTGCGTGCGCCCGGGTCGGCCCAACGGCGCTGCCTCGGGCTTCTTCAGCGGCATGCTGCGCGAACCGCTGGCCGGCATCCCGGCCCAGTGCCCGGTGACGCCGGACACCGAGGTGGCATTGGCGTCACCCGCCTCCACCATTGCCGGCATCGTCCGCAGCGCCCAGGTCAGCGACCAGGAGTGGGGGCCCCGCACGGGTTTGAACCTGCCAGCCCTGACCACCACCACCGGCGCCATGGCAGCGGCGCTGGAGCGGGTTGCCGGCCCGGCCGCCACGGCCCTGATCGACTGGACCCCGGACCCGGTGATCCGGAAGATCGTGACAACCTGGCCAGCCCACATCAATGCTGCGCGGGCCCGGCGCCTGGGCCTGCTGCCCGACGCCAACATCGAATCGATCATCCGCGACTATGTGCGCGAGAACCCGGACGCCATCAAGCTGCACACCCCGAGCAACTGACGGCGCCAAGGCGGCGCCCCGGGTCCGCGCCTGCGACCGGAAAGATGCCGCAGCGCAGGTAGAATCCACCCGGTCAGGAGAGAGTTGCCCGCACCTCGGTGCAGCGGCGGCCGCCGAAGGCGCATGGC
>JANMKM010000489.1:0-2302 GCA_031372035.1 Rhodoferax sp.
CGCCAGTACCACACCGTTGCCACCAGCGGTCGTCATTCCCATGAGCGCTGGCTGGTCCGATGTCGGTTCCTGGGACGCCCTGTGGCAGGTCCTGCCCAAGGATGCTGACGGCAACGTCACCCAGGGTGACGTGCTGATGCATGAGAGCTCCAACACCCTGGTGGTGGCTGAGAGCCGACTGGTCGCCTGCGTCGGCGTGGACGAACTGGTGGTGGTGGAAACCGCCGATGCGGTCCTGGTCGTGCACAAGGACCAGACGCAACTGGTGAAGAATATTGTTGACAAGCTCAAGGGCGCCGGACGCACCGAAGGTCAGATCCACCGCAAGGTGTTCCGGCCTTGGGGCTGGTACGACAGCGTGGACGTTGGGGAGCGCTTCCAGGTCAAGCGCATCGTCGTCAAGCCCGGGGGCATTCTTTCACTGCAAATGCACCACCACCGGGCTGAGCACTGGATCGTGGTCAGTGGTACGGCGCGCGTGACCCGTGGCGACAACACCTTTCTGGTCTCGGAGAACGAATCCACCTTCATTCCTCTGGGCACCACCCACCGCCTGGAAAACCCCGGGCGTGTCTCCCTGGAAATGATTGAAGTGCAATCCGGCTCCTATCTGGGAGAAGACGATATTGTTCGGTTCGAAGATGTGTATGGGCGGTAACCGGAACGCAGCGCTTCGACTGCCGCCGGCCTGAGCACAAGCCAAAGGGGGAATAGCGATGGACAAACGCTTGCGTGCATCCGGACTCCGAAAACTGTGGCACGTATTGCTGCGCAAGCTGTTCTCCTGGCTGCCCCGGCCTATACGGTTTGCCATTTACCGCTCGTTTGTTGATTGCGACCCAAAGCCGGATCCGCGCCTGGTGCTGAAGATTGCTGAGACGCAGGAGGAGCTCGAAGCCTGCTTCGCCTTGCTGCACGATGCCTATGTCAGCAGCGGCTTCATGAAGCCGCACCCATCGGGCATGCGGGTGACGATCTACCACGCGCTGCCTACCACCACCACCCTGTGTGCCAAGTTCGATGGCCAGGTGGTCGGCACGCTGTCGCTGATCCGGGAAAGCGTGTTCGGATTTCCCTTGCAGGCGATCTTCGACCTGAAGGACGTTCGTGCCAAGGCCGGCAAGATTGCCGAGGTTTCGGCGCTTGCGGTGCATCCCAAGTTCCGCAAGACCGGCGGCGCAATCCTGTTCCCGCTGATGAAGTTCATGTACCAGTACTGCACCACGTTCTTCGATACGCGGCACCTGGTCATCGCCGTCAATCCGAACCGGATCGAAATGTATGAGTCGCTGCTGTTCTTCGAGCGGCTGACCGAGAACTCGGTAGCGAACTACGACTTCGCAAATGGTGCCCCGGCTGTTGGCGCGTCGTTGGATCTGCACCTGGCGCCGCAGGTCTACAAGAAGGCTTACGGCAACAAGTCAAACCGCAAGAACCTGCACTACTACTTCACCAAACTGCGGCTGCGCAATATTGTGATGCCGAACCGCCGCTATTTCACGACCAACGACCCGGTGATGACCACCGATCTGCTGGACCATTTTTTCAACCAGCGGACCAAGGGGTTCGAAAACCTGGACGAGCGGGAAAAGATCCTGCTGCATTCGATCTACGATCTGCCCGAGTACAAGGCCTTGCTGCCCAAGCTAGCGCAGGGCGCGGACCTGCAACAGGCCATCCGTCAACACCAGCGCTACTCCTTGCGTTGCCCGGGAAACTTCGCGCTCGAGTCGAGCGGCGACACGGCCGCGCATTCCTTGCGCGTGGTCGAATTGTCCGACACCGGCTTTCTCGCCTATTCACGCGATGATCTGCCAGCCCAGGTCTGGGGCATCGCCACGATCCAGTTGGGCAGCGCGGAAAAATCCCATGTCAAGGCGATGGTGGTGCGCGGATCAAAATCCGGCCAATACGGCTTCTATGGCTTCAAGCTCGACGAGCCCGATCTGGCCTGGCGCAAGTTCGTCGGCGTCCTGAGTTCCGGCGTCACCCACGAAGACCTGGACCACGCAACCCGGTTTCTGCAAGACTGATCAGTTGGCGCGTTGCCGCTGGAACAGCTGTTGCACATAGTTGGCGGGGATCGCGTAACTGATTCCTGAAGGTTGGCTCAGCGCCGACTCCTTGGTGCCCTTGACCAGCACCATGTTCAGGATGCCAAGGACGTCACCGGATTCAGGGTCGAACATCGGCCCGCCACTGTTGCCCGGATAGGCTGTGGCGTCGAGCTGGAAGATATCAAAGCTGCCTTCGCGCAATTGCCGGATTGCCTTCTCATTGAGCTGGCGCGCGCTCGACGTTG
>JANMKM010000485.1:0-10474 GCA_031372035.1 Rhodoferax sp.
GGTGCAGTGGGGCATTGGCCTGTTGATCGATGGGTTCAAGGCCATGGCGATCGCGGAGGTCATGGCGTTTCGTTTGGCGCTGGCTGCGTTCCTGGTCTGCAGCGTCGGCGCCTACGGCTATTTTCTGGGTGCCAGAAGCCATAATCGGGCACACCCATGAACACAGGCATCCTGATCATTGCTCATGCGCCATTGGCGAGCGCTCTGCGCCAATGCGTATTGCATGTGTATCCCGACAGCGCACCCGGGCTCTTGGCATTGGATGTGCGTTCCGACATTTCGCCGGACGAGACGCTGGCAAGTGCGCGTGCAGCCATGGGCCAGCTGATGGTGCCGCAAACGCTGGTTCTGACAGACATGTTCGGGGCGACACCGTGCAATGTGGCTCAGAGACTTGTGGATGGTGTCAATGCCAAACTGCTGGCCGGCGTCAACCTGCCAATGCTGTTGCGCACTGTCAACTACCGCCATGAACCGCTGGAGACGCTGGTAGCGCGGGCGCTGACCGGCGCGGCCCAGGGCATCATGCAGGTGGCTACGACTGCGCCGCAGAATCAGGTCAGAAAAAAGCATGATAAAGACCACCACGATCATCAGCAATAAGCTTGGCCTGCATGCCCGGGCATCGGCCAAGCTGACCAAGCTGGCTGGCAGTTTTCCATGCGAAGTCTGGATTGCCAAGGGAGAGCGCCGCGTGAATGCAAAAAGCATCATGGGAGTGATGATGCTGGCAGCTGGCATTGGCACCGTCGTCGAGCTGGACACCGATGGCGATCGGGAGCGTGAAGCGATGGACGCGGTACTGGCACTCATTGCGGACAAGTTCGGAGAGGGTGAGTGACATTCGCAATCCACGGCTTGGCCGTCGCCCGCGGCATCGCCATCGGGCGTGCCGTGCTGGTCGCGTCGAGCCGAGTGGACGTTGCCCACTACTTCATTGATCCGGAGCAGGTGGCGGCCGAGATCGACCGGGTCAGGCTGGGTCGCAATGCGGTCAAGGACGAGATCCACCGGTTGCAGAAGGCCATCGCTCTGATGGGGCCCAAAGAAACACCGCACGAGCTGGCGGCGTTGTTGGATGTGCACCTGATGCTGCTGCAGGACAAGGAGTTGGCCGAGGGCGTCAAGCACTGGGTGACCGATCGCCTTTACAACGCCGAGTGGGCCTTGACAACGCAGTTCGAGGTGATTGCGCGTCAGTTTGACGAGATGGAGGATCAGTACCTGCGCGAGCGCAAGGCCGATCTGGAGCAGATCACGGAAAAGGTGTTGCGCGCAATGAAGGGCGCGGGCTCGCCCATCTTGCCGCCCAAGCCCCGCGGTCCGCGCAAGCCCACCGATCAGGACCTGTTGCTGGATGAAACCATCGATGTGCCACTGGTGCTGGTGGCGCATGACCTCTCGCCGGCAGACATGCTGCAGTTCAAGCAGAGCGTCTTTGCCGGTTTCATCACGGATGTTGGGGGCAAGACATCGCATACGGCAATCGTTGCCCGGAGCATGGACATACCGGCCGTGGTTGGCGCACGTCTTGCCAGTCATCTGATACGGCAGGATGACTGGGTCATCATTGATGGCGACGCCGGAATTGTCATCGTTGACCCGTCCCCCATCATTCTGGCGGAGTACGGGTTCAAGCAGCGCCAGGCCGAGCTGGAGCGCAGCCGCCTGTTGCGGCTGCTGCATACGCCGGCGGTCACAATGGACGGGCAGCGGGTGGAGTTGCTGGCGAATATCGAAATGCCTGAAGACGCGGATGGCGCCTTGCGGGCGGGTGCGGTCGGCGTAGGTCTGTTCCGCAGCGAATTCCTGTTCATGGGTCGCCAGCACAAGTTGCCGGATGAGGAGGAGCAATATCTCGCGTACCGCCGGGCTGTTGAAGGCATGAATGGATTGCCGGTGACGATCCGGACTGTGGACGTTGGCGCCGACAAGCCTTTGGACAAGTCGGGTCGTGAAGGCGTGTACCTCAATCCTGCGCTGGGGCTACGAGCCATCCGCTGGAGCCTCGCCGACCCCGCCATGTTCCTGACCCAGTTGCGCGCCATATTGCGTGCCGCCACACACGGACAGGTTCACTTGCTGATTCCCATGCTGGCGCATGGCAGCGAGATTCGGCAGACGCTGTCCTTGCTGGACCACGCCCGTGCTGAACTGGACAACCGTGGCGTCGCCTATGGACCGGTCCAACTGGGGGCCATGATCGAGATTCCGGCTGCCGCGCTGACACTGAAGCTGTTCCTGAAGTACTTTGACTTTCTATCCATTGGCACCAACGATCTGATCCAATACACGCTGGCGATTGACCGGACCGACGAGTCAGTCGCCCATTTGTACGATCCCCTGCATCCCGCTGTATTGCGCCTGATCGCAGAAACCATAGCGGAGTGCAATGCCCAGAGCAAGGGGGTCAGCGTATGTGGCGAGATGGCCGGTGACACCAGCCTGACAAAGTTGCTGTTGGGTCTCGGGCTGCGCAGCTTCTCCATGCACCCGGCCCAGATCCTGGCCGTGAAGCAGGAGGTCTTGCGTGCCGACACCAACAAGCTCCGACCATGGGCGCAGTGCGTCCTGGCCGAAGATGAACCCAGTTTGCGTGTGGTCCAGGGCTGAACCGCCGTCTTGGACCACGTGGAGCCGCATGCAGCGGTGGTGCGACCAACCCTGGCATTGACCGATGCAACGCCGTACCTTCCTGGGCAGTGCTGTCGCGCCGCTCATGGCGTGCCGGCAGGAAACACCATTGCAGGGCGGCTTCAACGGCCTGGACCATCAGCGTGGACATCGCCTGCTGGCGCAATGGCAGGGGTCGGGACGCACGGTCCGGCGTCGGACCGATGTCGTCATCGCCGGTGGCGGAATCGCCGGGCTGGCCGCGGCCCGCGCATTGCGCTTGCGCGGTGTTGAAGATTTTGTCGTTCTGGAACTGGAGGACCAGCCCGGTGGCAACAGCCGTTCAACCAGGCTCGGGCAATTCGAATGCCCGCTGGGTGCTCACTATCTCCCGATACCTGGCGATGGCGCAGAGGTGGTTCAGGACTTGCTGGAGGAGTTTGGCTTGCGCCGGCGTGTGGCAGGACGCTGGGAATATGACGAACTGCACCTGTGCCACAGCCCCCAGGAAAGGCTGTTTTTTCAGGGTGCCTGGCAGGAGGGCCTGCTGCCCATGCAAGGTGTGGGCGCGCCGACCTTGGAGCAGTACCGAAAATTTGCACGTCTGGTAGCGCAGGCCCGGGCCACTGCTACGTGGTCCGTGCCGGTTGCGCGTTTGCACCGATCTGCAATTCAGATGGGCCTGTCCACCGTCACGATGCGTACATACCTTGGGCAAAACGGTCTGCACGACCCGCATTTGCTGTGGTATCTGGACTACTGCTGCCGTGACGACTATGGCGCCGGCATATCAACGGTTTCCGCTTGGGCGGGCATGCACTACTTTGCCAGTCGCCATGGATTCCACGTGGCAGGTGAGGGCGACGCCGAACGAGAGCCAGTGCTCACATGGCCAGAAGGCAATGCCTGGCTGACACGTCGGCTTGCTTCGCCCTTGTCGCAGGCTGCAGTGACGAGGGTGCATACGGGCCGCGTGGTGATGCGGATCGCAGACTCCAGGCATGGCGTGGAAGTGGACGCGCTTGATGTGCGCACCATGACCCTGGAGCGCTGGCAATGCCGCCATTGCATCGTGGCGCTGCCGGTGCATGCTGCCGTACGCGTCGTCGAGTCTGTGCCCGCGCCGTTGCGCCAGGTTGCGGCAAGGACACGCCATGCACCCTGGCTGGTCGCCAACATTGCGCTGAACGGTGCGCTGCATGACCGAGCCGGAGCACCACCGAGCTGGGACAACGTGATTTACGGAAACCCTGCCGAAGTGCCGGGCCTGGGATATGTGGATGCCATGCACCAGAGCCTGCGTCGGGTGCCAGGGCCGACGGTGATCACCTATTACCGGGCACTTGGCGATGTCATCGACGCGCGGCGTCTGCTCATGGAAGGTGCGTGGGAGGTGTGGCGCGACAGCATTCTGGCGGAGCTGGCGATTGCACATCCTGACCTGGCGGCAAAGGCATGGCGCATGGACATTACCCGCTACGGGCATGCCATGGCTGTTCCGATTCCTGTGCCGGCTGGTGAACCCAACAGCCTTGATGGTTGGACCGCCCTGATGCGCGGAGCGAACAAGCGCGACTTTGCGTCGGTCTCAGCGCGTCTGAGCTATGCGCATGGCGACTGGGCGGGATATTCGGTGTTTGAAGAGGCCTTCAGTCTGGGCCATTCGGTCGGCACGGAATTGCGGCTTTGACCGAACCTTGGACCCGCAAAGGTCAGTCAAGTGTGAGGCTGTTGATCTTGTGCAAACGCTCGGGAGTACCAATGTCCAGCCAGGTGCCGGCGTAGGTCTCTCCCGAAATGCGCTGATCGTTCATACCACCGCGCAGAATGGGAGCGAGCTTCGCCGCGACACCCAGAGCGTTTCCAGAAGGGATCGCGCAGTAGGGCAGCGCAAACAGGCTCTTGCGGTACAAGCCGATGGTGGAAAACGTGAATTTCGGGGCTCCGTGGCTGCGCAGCAGTCCGTCCGGGCCCAGTGCGAAGTCCCCGCCCGGGTTGTGATCGGGATTGGGAACCAGCCACAAATGTGCCAGGTGATCGGTTGCTGAGAAATTGCGAATAGCCTCCGGTGGAAATGCAAAGCCGGGTGCAAAGATGTCGGCGGCTACAACCCAGAACACATCTGCCAGCAGCGGCAGTGCACGCACGATGCCCCCGGCGGTCTCGATCGGCTGTCCGAAGTCGCGGCCCTCATCCGAGTAACTGATTCGCACATGGCGCGAAGGCGCTGACCCGGCTGCGTCGTGCGTAGCGTAGGGCACCTCGAACAAGTGGCCGAACTGGTGCTGGATCTGGTCACCCAGCCATGCTGTATTGATCACCACTTTATCGAATCCAGCGTGCGCCAGCGCTATCAGATGCCACTCGACCAACGACCTTCCATGGACTATGAGCAGTGGCTTGGGCGTGCGGTCGGTCAGCGGGCGCATCCGCTCGCCGCGCCCGGCCGCAAGAATCATTACCTGGGCGGACGTCATCCGGGTTCGTGGAACATGCTGCGATGTGCCAGGGTGGGGGTGGGCGTGCTGTTCCGGGGAGTGTCTGGCGTTCTCATGCCGCGGACCATGGCATTGCGCTCCACGGTCGCTGGCCTGAACAAATGCAACAGTCCATCCATGAGCCTATGGGCCTTGGCAGATTGGTCGGTGCCATGGTTGCAGACGTAGACATCAAGGGTGACGGAGTGAAATTCCGGCCACGTGTGAACGCACAGATGGGATTCCGCCAACAAAATGGTGGCTGTGACGCCCCCGGGTCCATGAAGTGTCGGCCCAAAGCTATGGGTGACATGCGCAACTGCCCGCAATCCACAGCGTGCTACCAGCTGCAAGCAGTGCTCGCTCAAAACGGCTGCGTCAGTCTCAAGTGCAGGGTCACACAGGCAGTTCGTGAGGTCGGCCGTGAGGTGCAGTCCGTGCATGAACGACACTGTAACTCGACGGGAGTAGCCATTGCCCCGGGGTTTGCCGTCTCATGAGGTGCCGCGGCAGGTCGAATGGGTGAGACTTTGAAAATTTGTCGAATTTTCTTACAATACTTGAGAAAAGACGTTGTTCATGCGTGCAAGTCGTTGATTCGCAATGAATAAATTTTATGGCACGTATTTCGCTTAGTTGCAGTGCCGTAGTCGCGTTTCCGAGTCAGTGGTAGCGCGGCACACATCCGAACCTAGAAAGTAGACCATGAAGATCAAAAAACTTGTTCAATCTGCCCCATTGCTCCTGGCCATAGGAATGATCGCTGCAGGCTCTTCGGTTCAGGCAGCAGATACATGGGATCTGAACGCCCTGTGTACATCCAATGGGTCTGGTGTGGTAGCCGGCGCCTGTGGCTCGGGTCTGAACGTTGCCGGTTTGTCGACAGGCACTGGCGCGGTGGGCAGCATCACGTCTGGTTCGGCTTTTGCTGCAGCGACGGTTTATGACTACGGCACTGCCGGCATGGGGGTTGTTGCTGTCAATGAAGACACGTCCACGGGCCCCCACGCAGCCGACAATCGCTATGGAACGGATGCTTTTCTTTTCAGTTTTTCGAGTGCGGTCAATTTGGCCAGTCTGACAGTGGGCTGGAATGGCACGGACAACGCTGCTGAAACGAGCAATGTCTACAACGATTCGGATTTGTCAGTCCTGGTTTGGACGGGAACTGGCGTACCCCCATCGAGCGCATATACGGTGACCACAATGCTAGCGTCCGGTTGGAAACTGGTCGGAAACTATGCCAATGTTGGCAGCATCAGTAGCCCTACGAATACCCAGGCAGTCAGTGTCAAGAATGCAGATAACACGGACTTGTACTCGAGCTACTGGTTGATTAGTGCCTACAACTCCACCTTTGGCGGTAGTTTTGATACCAACGTTGATGCGTTCAAGTTGCTGACACTAGCCAGCAACGCTTGTACAGGCACTGTAACTTCCAACAAGTGCACAACGGGCAATTCGGGTAGCGGAGGAAAGGTGCCGGAGCCTGGATCACTGGCATTGCTGGGTTTGGGCTTGCTCGGGATGCTCGCCAGCCGGCGTCAGAAGACTGGTGAAATGCCGGTTGCTGCCTGATCAATCAGCAGACAACAAAAAAAGGGCTGCATCGCAGCCCTTTTTTTTCGCCCATGCGCCTTGGCTGGCGCAATTCTTTGCGCTCCCGGCCGAAGCGCATACGCGACGGGAGGACATTGGCAATCTCGATTCGCTCCTATTTCAGGGTTTGCAAGAGTGCCTTTGCTGCCCCGGCTGACGGGAATGACGGCGTGAGCTTCAAGGCGCCTTCCAGTTCTTCCCGGGCAGCGCTGGAACGACCTGCTTGGGCCAGCACCGCCCCCAGGTGATAGCGTATTTCGGGATTGTTAGGGTCCCGCAAACGGGCGTCCCGCAAGAGCGTCAACGCGCGGTCTGCTTGCTTTTCCTGAAACAGGATCCAGGCCAGGGTATCAAGTGCATTGGCGTCGGATGGTGCCTTGGCGACTGCCTGTTCGGCAATCTTCAGCGCACCGGGGTCCCTGAGCCGCATCAGGGCGTTTGCAAGATTGTTCAATACCGATACGTTGTCCGGAGCCACCTGCAGGACCGCCTCATAGTTGCTGCGGGCCTGAGAGAAACTACCTGCGCGGGCATAGGCGTCGCCCAAGGCTTTGCGGGAAGCCAGATCCTTCGGATGTGACTTGACCCATTGCTCAGCCAGCGCAATGGCCGATTTGCCTCCATCCTGTCCAGACATCGACATGAACAGCTGCAAAAAGGTGGCGGCTGTTGGTTCCGTCTGGTGGGCCCGCCGATAGTGTTCAACCGCAACGCCAGGCAATCCCCGAGCGTTCGCTACGTCTCCCAGCAGACTGTAGCCAACCGAGCGCTTCGGGCTCTTGCCAACAACTTCACGCGCCCATTTTTCCGCCTTGACCGGATCCTTCTTCCGAATTTCCACATTGGCCATCAGCACCATGGCCGGCAGGAAGTCAGGTTGCCCCGAAAGCGCCTTGTCCAGGCTGTAGGCGGCGCCGTCCAGATTGTTTGCGGCCAATTGGAGGCGAGCGATTTCCACTTGTTTGGGCGGGTTGTAATCTGCAAAGCGGGTGGCTGCCGTCAACGTGCTCTTGGCCCCAATGGAGTCACCGTTTGCCAGTTGCGCCCTCCCATAGGCCATCAAAACATCCAGATCTTCGGGCGCTTTACCCGAGACTTGCTTGGCGGCCTTCAATGCCAGGTCCGGTTGACCGGCGCGCAAGAAATAGTCCAGCAGAGCCAAACCCCAGCGCACATCCTTTGGACCTGAAGCATCATTGGCCTTTTCGAGCCAGCGTTGGGCATCAGCCTTTTTGCCCTGGCGCTCGGAAATGACCGACATCTCGTACATGGCCTCGGAGCTCTTTTCATCGGCCTTCAACAGCGCTGCCAGGCGGACAGTCGCTGCATCAAAGGCGCCCGAAGATATCTCAGCCCGCGCGAGATTGAGTTTGGCTGCGACGATCTTGTCGTCAAGCTTGAGAGCTTGCTCAAAGGCGGCCTTTGCGGCCTCGGCATTTCCGGTCTGCAACTTGGTCATGCCGAGCAAATTGAACATGGCGGCGTTGCTTGGAAACTGGGAGGTCAAGGTCTCGGCAATGGCAGATGCCTTGGCCGCCTGGCCGGAGCGCATATAGGTGTTGATCAGCGTCAGACCTGCTTGAACCTGCTTCGGATTCTTGCGAAAGACCGCGTCCAATTCACTCACACCGTCGGCCGATTGGCCACCCCGAATCATGCTGATGCCAAGCACTGTGCGCATGTCCGGAGTGTCGCGAGCCTTCAAAGCCTCCTGCATGAGCGCCGAGGCTTTGGCGTTGCGCCCTTCGGCCAGGTGGGCTGCCGCCAGCAAGGTCATGGCCTGCGCGTCGCCCGGCTGCCCCTGAAGATATTTTTCCAGTACCTCGATCGCCTTCGGGGTGTCGCGCTCCGTAAACAGGATTTGGGCCAGTAGCTTGGATGCTGGACTATTACCTTGCACCTTCTGAAATGCCAGCAGATAGGTCTTGGCCTTCTCGCGCTGGCCCAGGCCGAAATGCGAAAGGCCGTTGAGCATCAGCAACTGCGGACGATAACGCAGGAAATCCATGGGTACTGGATCGATCAGCGCGGCCACCTCCTTGAGCCCCGCTGATGCAGCAGCTGGGTTCTTGCTGCGCTCCGCCAGCAAGGCCCGCAAATAGGCTGCGCGTGGCTCCTTGGGCGCGACGCGCTTCAGAACATCCAGGTCCTTTTTCGCGTCTTCATTGCGGCCCAAATCGACGTAGATTCCAGTGCGGGCCGTGAGTGCCTCCAAATGCTCTGGCATAGCGCCGATGGCCTTGTCATATGCCGCCAACGCGGCCTTGAGGTCACCCATGACGTGCAACACGGACCCCTTCTGATACCAGGCCTCTGCCGAGCCTGCCGCCAACGCAAGACCGCGATCAGCAGCGGCATTGGCCTCTGCAAATTGGCGCGTCCGAATGCGGATGGGTACCTCGGCCAGCCAGACGCCGGGGGCGTTAGCGTCAATGGCGCGCGCATCCTCGACGGCCTTCAAGGCGCCCCGTGCATCGCCGAGGTCGGATGCGGCGGATGCACGTAGCAGCAGCAGCTCCAGTTGAACGCCGGGTGGCAAGCCCGCCAGCAGGAACTGCTGCTGCTCAAATATCAGTTTCTGCTTGCCCTGTGCCAGATAGCTCTGGGCCAGCAACAGAACGATTTCCGCCCGGTTGACCCCGAGGCGCAGCGCCTCCTGTAGTGCGACCTCGGCGGCAACGACCTGCCCGTCCTTCAACAGGGCCTTGCCAAGCAGGACGTGCACCGGGAGCAGCGTTGGTTCAACCTGCAAGGCATTCTTCAGCTGGATGATGGCACCTTCGATGTCCTTCTTTTCGTAGCGGATCGAGGCGTCCTCGAAATACTTGGAGGCTTTGGGATCGATGGCGTGCGCGCCCATCGACATCGCGAGCAGCACAGCCGCCAACGTGGTGTGGACGGATGGTTGGAAAGCGGAGTCGAGGATATTGGGCTGTCTCATGGCGGGTTGGCGCTGCGATGGATGTAGGAGTTGTTGCTGTTTCAAAGGCTTAGGTCGAATGGCATCGCTCAGCAGGGGCCGGGGACAGGTTCTCTGTCCTCGTGTCTGGTTGGCAAACGATAGAATTGATTCTCCGTCAAATCATGCCCGGCAAGCATTCTGGGGCCTTCATCCAAATGACAAAATCCCAATCCATGGCGAACGCCATTCGGGCTCTGGCCATGGACGCCGTCCAGCAGGCCAACTCAGGCCACCCTGGCGCCCCGATGGGAATGGCCGATATGGCGGTTGCGCTTTGGGGTCCTGATTCTGGCGGGGCGAGCGCCTCCAGCATTCTGAAGCATTCGCCGGCCAATCCCTCATGGTTTGATCGAGACCGCTTCGTACTATCCAACGGGCACGCGTCGATGTTGTTGTATGCCCTGCTGCACCTGACCGGCTACGCGCTGCCGATGTCCGAGCTGCAGCGCTTCCGCCAGTTGCACAGCAAGACTGCGGGGCACCCCGAGGTAGGCGTTACGCCGGGCGTGGAAACCACGACCGGACCGCTGGGGCAGGGGCTGGCGAACGCGGTTGGCATGGCGCTGGCGGAGAAGCTGATGGGCGACGCCTTCAATCGGGACGGGCATGCCATCGTCAACCACCATACCTATGTCTTCATGGGTGACGGCTGTTTGATGGAGGGCATCAGCCACGAAGCGGCGGCACTGGCTGGCGCGTGGAAGCTGAACAAGCTGATTGCGCTCTACGACGACAACGGTATTTCCATCGACGGTCAGGTGGCACCCTGGTTTGTCGACAACACGCCGTTGCGTTTCGTGGCCTACGGCTGGAATGTGATCGG
>JANMKM010000490.1:0-11063 GCA_031372035.1 Rhodoferax sp.
AGCGCCGGAACTTGCCGTCGATGCCGATGATCGACAGGTCGGCGAAGTCCAGGCCGGTATGGTCGGTCGGGCTGTAGCTGACCTCCAGCCCGCCCAGATCCAGACGCTGGATGCTGTCCAGTGCCACCACGATCCGATCCCGTGTCAGCTTTGGCGCGGCCCGGCGCAGGCCCTCCACCAGCACCTTGGCCGCGGCAAAGCCCTCCAGCATGGCCGGGCTGATCTCCTTGGCGCCCTTGGCCTTTGCCAGGGCCAGCGCCTCGCGCACCATGCCGTAGGAAATGGAGCGCTCTGAAGGGAAAACCTGGGTCACAACCACGCCGCGGGCCATCTCGCCCAGGCTCTTGACGAAACCGCTGGAGGCGTTGTTGGACAGGGTGACGATCTGGGCAGTCGAGCCGGCAGCGCGCAACGCCTTCATGCCGTCCACCACCGCTGCACCGGAGGCAATCATCATCACGGCCTGGGCATTGGCTTTTGCCAGGCGCGGCGCAATCTGGCTGAAGTCCGGTTTGGCCCGGTCAAACTTCTCCACCCCGACTGCCACCAGCTTGGTCGCGTCCAGCCCCTTTTGGGCTCCAGCAACGCCGTCAGCGCCAAAACTGTCGTCTGCATACACCAGCGCAATGCGCTTCACGCCGGTGGTCGCCAGGTGCACGATCGCCTTTTCGGCTTCACGCTGGTAAGACGAACGCACGTTGAACACGTGCTTGCGCACGGGTTGGTGCAGCACCATGGCGCCAGTGGATGGGCCCACCAGTGCCACGCCATATTTGTCCAGCACCGGAATGATGGCTTCATTGTGTGGCGTGCCGCGGGTCAGGAACAGGGCCAGCACGTTGCGTTCCTCGATCAGGACGCGGGCATTCTCGGCGGCCGTCTTGGGATCGAACTTGTCGTCCATGGAGATCAGCTCAATCGACTGGCCGGCGATGCCTCCCCGGGCGTTGACTGCATCGATGTACAGCTTGGCGCCCTCGGTCGTCTCCTTGACCCCTGCACCCACCGGACCGGTGAAACCAGCCGTCTGGCCAATCAGGATTTGTGCCAACGCGGGACCGGCCATGGTAGTCAGCAGGCCCAGCGTGCAAAGCAGTCGAACAATGTGCATGGAGGTCTCCACAATCAGATGCCGAGTGTACGGAACACAGGTGGCGGCGCCAGTGTGGAAACTACCGAGAAATTGGCATCCTGTGCCACCGGGCGGGTCGCCGGTCGTGTTGCAAGGCCATTGCAGCGGCGCCCGCGGGAGCGCACGGGCGTGCCTAGAATGTCTGTCCCCTACCGCCAACTCAGCTCGTCATGCCCCAGGGTCTCATCCGCATACGCGGTGCGCGCCAGCACAATCTCAAGAACCTCGATATCGACATCCGCACGGGTGAACTGACCGTGGTGACCGGGCCCAGCGGTTCCGGCAAGTCCAGCCTGGTGTTTGACACCCTGTTTGCCGAGGGCCAGCGGCGCTATGTCGAAACCTTCTCGGCCTACGCCCGGCAGTTCCTGGACCGCATGGACAAGCCAGCCGTGGACCGGGTGGAAGGCGTGCCCCCGGCCATAGCCATAGACCAGACCAATCCGGTGCGGTCCTCACGTTCGACCGTGGGCACCATGACCGAGTTGAACGATCACCTCAAGCTGCTGTTCGCCCGCGCTGGCCAGCTGTTTGACCGCGATACGGCGCAAGCTGTACGGCACGACTCGCCTGACAGCATCTATGCCGAGTTGCAGCTGCGGGCGGGGCCGGCAGACCCACGCCTGGTGCTGACATTTCCGGTCGAGCTGCCTGCGAACACCAGCAGTGAGGAACTGGCGCAGTGGCTGTCGGCCTCCGGTTTCACCAAGGTGCAGGCCGAGCGTGAGCACGCCACACCCACGGGCGTGCGCAAGCTGCTGGATGTGGTGGCCGACCGCTTTCGCCTGGGCTCGGCGCCGCGTGCCCGGGTGCTGGAGGCTATCGAGCTGGCGTTGCGCCGCGGCTCTGGTCGCCTTGCGGTCTATGTCCTGCCGGAGGCTGTGGCTGAGACCCCGGCGGACGAGGGTGCGGTATGGAAGTTCTCCACGGGCCTGCATTGCCCGGAAAGCGACTTGCGCTACGCCGAGCCGATTTCGTCGATGTTTTCGTTCAATTCGGCCGTGGGTGCCTGCGAGACCTGCCGGGGCTTTGGCCGGGTCATCGGTGTCGACTATGGGCTGGTGATACCGAATGACAAGCTGACGTTGCGCGCCGGTGCGGTCAAGCCGATGCAGACCCCGGCCTGGGCCGAATGCCAGGATGACCTGATGCGCCATGCCGAGGCCGCCGGCATACCGCGCGATACGCCCTGGTACAAGCTCACGCCGGAGCAGCAGCACTGGGTGGTCAACGGCTCGCCCAACTGGAATGGCAAGTGGAACCAGCATTGGTTCGGGATCAAGCGCTTCTTTGAGTACCTGGAAACCAAGGCCTACAAGATGCACATCCGGGTGCTGCTGTCCAAGTACCGCAGCTACACCCCCTGCGGCAGTTGCGCCGGTGCTCGGCTCAAGACCGAGAGCCTGCTCTGGCGCGTGGGCAGCAAGGCCGATGCCGACGCCGTGCTCAGGCCAGCACAGCGCTTCATGCCACAGGGCGTGAAATGGTCGCGCGCGCAGCTCGAGGCCCTGCCGGGACTGTGCCTGCATGACCTGATGCTGTTGCCGATTGACCGTTTGCGCCAGTTCTTCGACAGCGGCCTTGTTACCGGCCACCCGGCCGGGACCGGAGCGGGAGCAGCGGTGCCCGGTCCGGATGCCGATGCAGTGGTCGCGCGCCACGGCGGCGAGCAGCAGGCACTGCGCTTGCTGCATGAGGAAATCGGTACTCGCCTGAAATACCTGTCCGAAGTCGGCATCGGCTATCTCACGCTGGACCGGCAGAGCCGAACTCTCTCTGGTGGCGAGGTGCAACGCATCAACCTGACGACGGCACTGGGCACCTCGCTGGTCAACACCCTGTTCGTGCTGGACGAGCCGAGCATCGGTCTGCACCCGCGTGACATGCATCGCATCACCGTAGCCATGCGGCGCCTGGTGGATGCCGGCAACACCCTGGTGGTGGTGGAGCACGATCCGGCAGTGATGCTGGCGGCCGACCGTGTGCTGGACATGGGCCCTGGGCCGGGCGAACGCGGCGGCAACATCGTTTTTGATGGCCCGCCGCAGCAGCTGCGCAGTGCCGACACGCTCACTGGCGCCTATCTGGCCGGTCGCAAGCAGGTGGGCCTGGGGCTGCGGCGGCTTGTGGCCGAGAACACACCGCGGCTGGTGCTGGAGGGCGTGCGCGAACACAACCTGAAGAACCTGCACATTGAAATTCCGCTGCAGCGGCTGGTCTGTATCACTGGCGTCAGCGGCTCCGGCAAGTCCAGTTTGGTCCAAGACGTACTGGCGCCGGCATTGATGCGGCACTTTGGTCGTTCCACCGAGACACCGGGCTTGCATGACCGCTTGCTGGGTGCCGACTACCTGGGAGACGTGGTGTTTGTCGACCAGTCGCCGATCGGCAAGACCGCGCGCTCGAATCCGGTGAGCTATGTTGGTGCCTGGGATGCGATCCGCGAAATCTTTGCCAATGCCCAGTTGTCGCGCGAGCGCAGCTATACGGCCGCCAAGTTCAGCGCCAACAGCGGTGATGGTCGCTGCGCCACCTGCGGTGGGTCTGGTTTCGAGCACGTGGAGATGCAGTTTCTCAGCGACGTCTACCTGCGCTGTCCGGACTGCGATGGCCGGCGCTTTCGGCCCGAGATCCTGGAGGTGAGGATCGAACGCCGCCTGCCGGTGTCGGCGGCTGTCCAGGGCAATCCCATGCTGGCACTGCGTTCCGCGGCAACGCCGATGACCACAGTGCCGGGCGTGACACCGACGCGTTCGGTTGCACTGAACGTGGCCGACGTGCTGGACCTGACCGTGAGCGAGGCGGTTGCGGTGTTTGCCCAGGACCGCGATGTGCTGCGCGCACTGCAACCCATCGTGGATGTCGGCTTGGAGTACGTCAAGCTCGGTCAGCCGGTGCCCACGCTCTCCGGAGGCGAGGCCCAGCGCCTGAAGCTGGCGGGCTTCCTGGCGGATGCGGCCAAGAGTGCATCGAGGCAGCCTCCGGCGCGCCGCGGAGCGTTGTTCATGTTTGATGAACCCACGACGGGCTTGCACTTTGACGATATTGCCAAGCTGATGCGGGCCATGCGCAGGCTGCTTGATGCCGGGCATTCACTGGTGGTGATCGAACACAACCTGGACGTCATCCGTTCCAGCGACTGGTTGATCGACCTCGGACCCGAGGGCGGTGAGGCTGGCGGCGAGATCGTGGCCCAGGGTACGCCGGAGGACCTGCGCCAGCATCCGCGCTCGCACACCGGCGCGGCTCTGCGCGAATACGAGGAAGCGCTAGGTCTGGGGCAGCACCACGTGGCCGACCGGGAGGGCTGGTCCTGGCCAGGACTGCCGACAGCGCTGGAGCTGCCAGCCGTGGTGGCGGCAGCAGGCTCCGGGTCGATCCAGATCGTGAACGCGCGTGAACACAACCTCAAATCGCTGAGCGTGGACATTCCGCGTGGCAGCTTCAATGTGATCACCGGCGTCAGCGGCTCCGGCAAATCAACGCTGGCCTTCGATATCCTGTTCAATGAAGGCCAGCGCCGCTACCTGGAGTCGCTCAACGCCTACGCCCGCAGCATCGTGCAGCCGGCCGGCCGGCCAGAGGTCGATGCTGTCTACGGCATTCCGCCGACAGTGGCGATCGAACAGCGCTTGTCGCGCGGCGGCCGCAAGAGCACCGTGGGCACCACCACCGAGGTCTGGCACTTCCTGCGGTTGCTGTACGTCAAGCTGGGTACGCAGCATTGCATCCATGACGGTGCTGCTGTGGCACCGCAGACGCCCGATAGCATCGCCGCGCAACTGATGAAGAACTTCCGTGGGCAGCACATTGGCTTGCTGGCACCGTTGATCGTGAACCGCAAGGGCGTGTACACGGAGCTGGCCGACTGGGCCCGACCCCGTGGCTACACCCACCTACGGGCGGATGGGGAGTTCCTGCCGACGACCGGCTTCCCACGGCTGGACCGTTTCAAGGAGCACAGCATCGAGTTGCCTGTGGCCAGTCTGGACGTGCGCCCGGAGAATGAGGCGGCTTTGCGTGAGGCGCTGGCCGCGGCGCTGGGCCACGGCAAAGGGGTGGTGCAGGTGCTAAGCCAGATGACGGGCTTGCGCGAGGCGCTGCGCGACGGTTTGCCAGTCGCCGGCATCGGCAAGGTCGAGGTGTTTTCCACACGCCGCGCCTGTCCGGTTTGCAGTACAAGTTATGTGGAACTGGATCCACGCCTGTTCAGCTACAACAGCAAGCATGGCTGGTGTCCTGACTGTGTCGGCACCGGTGTGGGGTTGACCCGGGAGCAGCGCAAGGCGCTGGACGACTCGGTACGTGCCGACGACACCAATGGACGCGAGCAGAGCTTCGCCGAGCCGGAGCTCGAGGACGTGTCGGACCAGGTCTGTGCCAGCTGCTGCGGTACCCGCCTGAACCCGACTGCGCGCGCCGTGCGCTTTGGTGCCCAGGGTGTGGACCTTGGCTTGGCCATCACCGACATTGCGTCCAAGAGCGTTACCCAGGTACGGCAGTGGATCGAGACACTGCAAGGGGAGGGGCGCATGAGCGGGCGCGAAGCCGACATTGCGCGCGACCTGATACCCGAGATCGGCAGCCGCCTGGCATTCCTGGAGGAGGTTGGGCTGGGCTATCTGACGCTAGACCGGGGCGCGCCGACCCTGAGCGGGGGTGAGGCGCAGCGCATCCGCCTTGCGGCCCAACTCGGCAGCAACCTGCAGGGCGTCTGCTATGTGCTGGATGAGCCGACCATCGGCCTGCACGCACGTGACAACGCCATTCTGCTGGGTGCGTTGCAAAGCCTCAGCGACCGTGGCAACACGCTGGTGGTGGTTGAGCATGACGAAGACACCATCCGGCATGCCGATCACCTGATTGACATCGGGCCCGGCGCCGGCAAGCGTGGTGGCCGCCTGGTGGCGCAGGGCACCGCCGCGGAATTGTGTGCCGAACCGGATTCGGTCACCGGACGCTACCTGTTGCATGCCATCCGCCATCCGTTGCAGCCGCGGCGGCTGGTGGCGCACGATGTCGTAGCGCCGCTGCTGCCCACACCTGGCGATGTGCCGGCGCCAGCCAAAGGCAAGCGCGGTAAGGCCCGGATGCAATTGCCACCGGTCGAGCCGGCCTGGTCGCAGCGCTGGCTGCGGTTGGAGGCAGCGAATCTGCACAATCTGCAGAACCTGGACGTGGAAGTGCCCCTGCAGCGGTTGGTTGCGATCACCGGGGTCAGCGGCTCCGGCAAGTCCACGTTGGCGCGCGACGTGCTGTTGCGCAACGTGCAAGAAGCGGTCGGCTTGCGCAATACCAAGGCTGGACGGGAAACGCTCGCGGCTGGCGGGTTGCAGTGGAGCGGTTGCGCCCGCGTTACCGGCTTTGAAGCCGTAGACCGGGTGCTGGAGGTGGACCAGACGCCCATTGGCAAGACCCCGCGCAGTTGCCCGGCCACCTACGTCGGTTTCTGGGACGTGATCCGCAAGCTGTTTGCCGACACGCTGGAGGCCCGGGCCCGTGGCTACGGTGCCAACCGTTTCAGCTTCAATACCGGTGAGGGCCGATGCCCGGGCTGCGAGGGTCAGGGCATTCGCACCATCGCCATGAGCTTCTTACCGGATGTCAAGGTCAAGTGCGAAACCTGCCATGGCGCGCGCTTCAACCCGGAAACACTGGCGGTCAGCTGGCGGGGCAAGAACATTGGCGAGATCCTGCAGATGGAAGTTGACGAGGCGGTGGACTTCTTTGCCGCAATGCCCAATGTCAGCCATCCGCTGCAATTGCTCAAGGAGGTGGGCTTGGGCTACCTCACGCTGGGGCAGCCGTCGCCCACGCTGAGCGGCGGTGAAGCCCAGCGCATCAAGCTGGTGACCGAGCTAAGCAAGGTGCGTGACGATATCACCCGCCGTGGCCAGAAGGCGCCACACACCCTGTACGTGCTGGACGAGCCCACCGTGGGCCTGCACATGGCGGATGTGGAAAAGCTGATCCGGGTGCTGCATCGGCTGGTGGACGGCGGCCACAGCGTGGTGGTGATCGAACACGACCTGGACGTGATCGCCGAGGCCGACTGGGTCATCGACCTTGGGCCTGAAGGCGGCGATGCCGGCGGTCGGGTCGTCGCCACCGCCACGCCGGAAGCGGTGGTGCAGCTGGGCACGGCGACCGGCCTTGCGCTGGCGCGGGTGCTGGCGCGGGCCACGGAAACGGCCGGTGCAACCTGAGCGCGGCACAGGGAGCCTTGGGTATGATTGCCGGCTGATCGGCTTGAACAAGAAGGGTACGCATGAAAGTTACTGTGGTGGGCACCGGCTATGTGGGGCTGGTCAGCGGAACCTGCATGGCGGAGGTGGGTAACGACGTGCTGTGCCTGGACCTGGATGCCGAAAAGATCCGGATCCTGCAGGAAGGTGGCATACCGATCTTCGAACCCGGCCTGCAGGAGATGGTGCGTCGCAACGTCGAAGCCGGGCGGTTGCACTTCACCACCAGCGTGGAACAGGCCGTGCAGCATGGCACGATCCAGTTCATTGCGGTTGGCACACCGCCGGACGAGGATGGCTCGGCCGATCTGAAGTACGTGGTGGCCGCGGCGCGCAATATCGGCCGCCTGATGACCGACTACAAGGTGGTGGTGGACAAGAGCACCGTGCCGGTTGGTACGGCTGACCTGGTGCGCGAGGCCATCGCCGAGGAACTGGCCAAGCGCGGCATTGACACCCCCTACAGCGTGGTTTCCAACCCCGAATTTCTCAAGGAAGGCGCCGCGGTTGAGGACTTCATGCGCCCGGACCGGATAGTGGTTGGCGCTGACAGTGAGCAGGCGGTGTTTCTGATGCGGGCTCTGTACGCGCCGTTCCAGCGCAACCATGAGCGCCTGATCGTCACCGACGTCAAGAGCGCAGAACTGACCAAATACGCGGCCAATGCCATGCTGGCGACCCGCATCAGCTTCATGAACGAGTTGGCCAACCTGGCCGAAAAATTGGGTGCCGATATTGAGATGGTGCGCCAGGGCATCGGTTCGGACCCGCGCATTGGCTACCACTTTCTGTATCCGGGCTGTGGCTACGGCGGTTCCTGTTTCCCCAAGGACGTGAAGGCGCTGATCAAGACTGCGGCAGACAAGGCCGGGATCGACCTCAAGGTGCTGACGGCCGTGGAAGAAGCCAATGACCTGCAAAAGCACGTGTTGTCTGCCAAGGTCAAAAAGCGTTTTGGTGACGATCTGAAAGGCCGGCACTTCGCCGTGTGGGGCCTGGCGTTCAAGCCCAATACCGATGACATGCGGGATGCACCCAGCCGCGACTTGCTCGCGGACTTGTTTGCCGCCGGCGCGACGGCCACGGCCTACGACCCGGTGGCAATGCACGAGGCCCAGCGCATCTTTGGTGCCGAGCCGCGGCTGCGCTACGCCGGCAAGGCCATGGAAGCCCTGCAGGATGCGGACGCCCTGATCATCGTGACCGAGTGGAAAGAGTTCCGCAGTGCAGACCTGGACACCATCAAGAGCCGTCTGAAGGCGCCGGTGGTGATTGATGGTCGCAATTTATACGATCCGAAATTCGTTCGTTCGCAAGGCATTGAGTACTTCCCGATCGGGAGGTGAATCAGACCAGGGCTGGTCCGTGCTCAGACCAGGGTCTCGACGTAGACCGGATGGCCCAAAAATCCCTGCGGACTGGCGCTGGCGCCATAGGCTCCCGACTGGAACACCACCACCAGATCGCCAACGGCGGCTTCGGCCAGATGCATGCGGTCGGCCAACAGGTCCAGCGGCGTACACAGCGGGCCGACCACCGAGGCTGTCTCCAGCCGCTGTGCACCCATCTTGTTGCCAATGGCCACAGGATAGTTTTTCCGGACCACCTGGCCAAAGTTGCCGGAAGCCGAAAGATGGTGGTTCAGTCCGCCGTCGGTCACCAGGAACACCTGGCCGCGTGAGATTTTGCGGTCCACGATGCGGCTGACGTAGACACCAGCCTCGCCTACCAGGTAGCGCCCGAGTTCGATCACAAATGATGCTTCGGGCAGCTCGGTGCGAGCCCGTTGCACCAGTTGTTCCAGGTTTTCGCCTATGGGCTGCAGGTCCAGGCGCTGCTCGCCGGGAAAGTACGGTATGCCGAATCCGCCACCCAGGTTCAGGAAGCGCACCGGGGTGGGTATCAGCTCCGACAGGCGCAAGGCCAGCTCGAACGATTTCTGCTGGGCCTCGCAAATGGATGCAGGCCGCAGATTTTGCGATCCGGCAAACAGGTGGAAGCCCTCGAAGGCCAGCCCGGCGCTGTGGATGGCCGCAAGTACCTCAGGCATCTGCTCCACGTCAACGCCGAACTGTTTGGGACCACCGCCCATCTTCATGCCCGAGCCCTTGAGTTCGAAGTCCGGATTGACCCGCACCGCCACCCGCGCCGGCAACCCCAGTTCGGTCGAGATGGGCTCCAGCAACTGGACCTCACGCATCGACTCCACATTGACAAGCACCCCGGATGCCACGGCCTGTCGCAGTTCAATTTCTCGTTTGCCGGGACCGGCAAAGCTGATCTCCGCCGGATTGGCCCCAGCGTCCAGCGCTACTTTCAACTCGCCGGCGGAAGCCCCGTCTATTCCGTCCTCGAGAGCCGCCCTGAACCCCACCAGCGCCGGCATCGGGTTGGCCTTCATGGCGTAGTGCAGTTTGATGCTCCGCGGAAGAGCGGCACGCAACTGACCAACCCGCGCCCGCAGCAAGTGCCGGTCGTAGGCGTAGAACGGAGTTTGACCGACGCGCTGCGCCAGCCGGCTCAATAGTTCGCCACCAATCAGCAATTCGCCATCACGTACTGGGAACTGGTCCATGGGGGCATGCACGGGGGCCAGGCGATCGGTAGTGGACATGGTTCAGGCGCCGTTGCGGGACAGCCACTCGGTGGCAAGCAGTTTGCGGTCAATTTTGCCATTGGGGTTACGCGGCAGCGGGCCGGACACCAGTTCAATGCCCGCAGGCACCATGTAGGCCGGCATGCGCGTGCGGCACTCGGCCAGCAAGGCGGCAGCATGCGCGCCGGTGTCCGTCTGCGCTTGATTGGCGGGCGTGGCAATGACTTGGATGGCTTGCCCCAGCGTGGCATGGTCCACGCCAAAGGCCACGCACTCTCCCACCATCTGGGTTGCATAGACCACTTCTTCCACTTCTGTCGGGCTGACACGGTAGCCTGAGGTCTACATCATCTCGTCGCGTCGGCCGATGAAATAGAGAAAGCCTTCGGCATCCTTGCGCACCGTGTCGCCCGAGAACACTGCATATTCCGGCAGCATCAGACCATTGGCGCGCCCTGGCGCATCGGCCGCCAACAGTTTGTAGCGCTCCGCGGTCTTCTCGGCGTCGTTCCAGTAGCCCATGCCCACCAAGGCGCCACGGTGCACCAGTTCACCAGGTTCGTCTGCGCTGCAGGGTGTGCCGTCCTCACGCAGCACCAGAATCTCCGCGTTGGGAATTGCCTTGCCGATCGAGTCCGGCCGGCGGTCCACCTCCTCGGGCGGCAGGTAGGTGGAGCGAAACGCTTCGGTCAGCCCGTACATCAGGAAGGGCTTGGCCTTGGGCACCCGCTGGCGCAGGGTCGCCAGCGTTTCTCCCGGCATGCGCCCGCCGGTGTTGGCAAAGTAGCGCAGGTTCTCGTTGATGGCCGCTGGCCATTCGAGTTGCGCCAGCTGGATATACAAGGGCGGCACCGCCGTCAGGCCAGTAATCCGCTCCCGCTCCATGGTACGCAGCACGTCGCGCGGCAACAGGTAGTTGAGCAGCACCACCCGTGCGCCGGTGTGGAATGCCGTCGTCAGCTGGCTGAATCCGGCATCGAACGACAGGGGCAACGCCGCCAGCAAGCTGTCGGTCGCCACGTTCTCCAGGTACGAGGCCACGCTCTTGGCGCCAGCCATCATGTTCCGGTGCGACAAGACCACGCCCTTG
>JANMKM010000700.1:0-7351 GCA_031372035.1 Rhodoferax sp.
CGCGTTCGAGCTGCTGCGCGAGCCGCAGCGGCCCTGGCCGCAAGCACCAGCGGCCTGAGTTGCGCAGGCGGCGGCAGATGGTGCGCGACAGCCTGGGCCAGGCCCTGACCCTGCAAGATCCGGCCAGCCTGGGACCGGTGAACGATTTCGTTGAGGGCTTCATCGCCTGCGAGGCCCGGGCCGTGCAAGTGCTGCAGCTGGCCGCGACCGACCACAGCTGCATCGTCCAGACCTGCTGCGCCGCATTGCACATGTTTGCGGAGAACGCCAGCGCCGCATCGAACGCCCGACCCTTTATCGCCCGGGCGCTGGCCGCAAGCCCAGGTGCCACGGCACGCGAACAGTGCTTCTGTGCCGCAGTGACGGCCTGGGTCGAGGGCGACGTCACACGCGCCATTACCCTGCACCAGCAGCTGGCGCAGACGGACCCGCGGGACCTGGTCTCGGTCAAGCTGGGCCAGTACCACCAGTTCAACCGCGGCCAGGCCAGTGCCATGTTGCGCCTGGCCCTGGCCGCCCGCGATGCCTGCGCCGACGTGCCCTACCTGCATGGCATGCTGGCTTTCGGCTTCGAGCAATGCCATCTACTGGAGCAGGCCGAAGCCGCCGCCCGGGCTGGCATGGCTCTGCGCCACAAGGAGCCCTGGGCCCACCATGCGCTGGCCCATGTGATGCTGGGCATGGGCCGCATCCACGAGGGCATGGACTTCATGCACGCGGTCAGCCCGAGCTGGACCGGGCTGAACTCCTTCATGCTGACCCACAACTGGTGGCATGTGGCGCTGTTTGCCCTGGAGCTGGAACAGCTTGACGTGGCGCTGCAGCTCTACGACCAGCAGGTCTGGAGCGTGGACCGCAGTTACAGCCAGGACCAGGTCAATGCGGTGTCACTGCTGGCCCGGCTGGAGCTCGCCGGTGCCGACGTCGGCCAGCGCTGGCAGGAACTGGCACCCTGGTTGCTGCCGCGGCTGCGTGAGCACGTGCTGCCGTTCCTGGACCTGCAATATGCCTACGGTCTGGCACGCGCCGGGCGACCCGAGGCACAGCAGTTGCTGGAACGTATGGCGCGGCATTGCACAGGCGCGGATGACGCGCATGGCGCCGTGACGGCGAGCGCCTGGCGTGAGGTGGCGTTGCCAGCCTGCCGTGGCCTGCTGGCTCATGCAGCCAGCGCCTACCGCCAGGCTGCAGCAACCCTGGGACCGGTGCTGTGGCGGCTGGCGGAAATCGGCGGCAGCCACGCCCAGCGCGACCTGTTTGAGCAAATACAGATCGACAGCCTGTTGCGCAGCGATCAGCACAGCGCGGCCCAGCAGTTGCTGCTGCCCCGGACACGCTCTCAGCCGCAGTCGCTGCGGCTGCAGCGCCAGGCACGGCGCGTGCACGCCGCTCTGGGCCTGCCCGCGCCCGGCTGAAGCAGCGTCGGTCCGGACCGCAGCGTGTGGCGGATCTGCCGCTGACTGGCTTCAGCGCTGCGCCAGGCGGCTCTGGTCGTACACCGGCTGCGCCGGCATATCGGTCAGATGCTGCACATCGGCCCACTCCAGGATTTCGATCGCACCCTCATGCAGACGCACCCGGTTCAGTGCGGCGTTCGGTATCAGGCACTGGCGCGGGCCATGCAACGACAGCGACAACGCACTGCGGTACACCATGTCGAGCACACCGCCATGGGTGACCACCAGCACCGTGCCACCCGCATGTTTTTGCGCCAGCGCCCGCACTGCCTCCAGCACCCGGGCGTGGAACTGGCGCGTGCTCTCGCCGCCGGCAAAGGCGTAGTCGGCATCAAAGGCGCTCCAGCAGGCCCAGGCCTGCGGATGCGCACTCTGGATTTCGGCCACGCGCATGCCGTCCATCTGGCCGAAGTTCTGCTCCCGCAACCCTGGCTCCAGCGCCGGGCTGGCATCACCCAGCAACGCGGCTGCCGTCTGCCGGGCCCGGGTCAGGTCGCTGCTGACCACCGGCCGCTGCGCTTGAACCCCCAACCGGGCCGCCAGCCGTGCCGCCTGCTCCAGCCCGACAGCATTGAGCGGCACGTCGATCTGGCCCTGGAAACGCAGTTCCCGGTTCAGGTCGGTTTCGCCATGGCGGATCAGCAGCAGTTCGGTCACGCCACGTCGTCCCTGGCAGCCGGTGCCGCCGGGTCCGGCGCCAGTGCCTGGTCGGCCTTGACGATCAGCACCGGCACGCCGGCAGCATGCAGGACCTCGTTCGAGACCGAGCCCAGCACCGCCGTGCGCAACGGCCCATGGCCCTTGGCGCCCATGACGATCAGGTCACAGCCAAAGCGCTCGGCAATCTCGACGATGGTGTGCGCCGGGTCACCGCGCGCGATCTCGCTCTCGAAGGCCACGCCAGCGGCCGCCAGCAGGCGCTGCGCCGGCTCCAGGGCGTGCGCGCCGGCAGCGGCGCTGGCGCGCTCGATCACGCTGGCGTCGGCGCGCAGCAGTTCGTACAGATGCGCGCCCTCCTGCACATTGGCCAGCAGCATCGTGGCGTCCAGCCCCTGCCGCACCATGGCCAGGGCATAGCGCACGGCGCGCAAGGACAGTTCGGAGCCGTCCACCGGCAACAGAATCTTCATTGTGTTTCTCCACCCGGCCGCACGGCAGCCGTTGCCCCAGCATACGCCAGCGGCTTGTCCACGGCCGGATCACCCGGCCAACGATAGCCCAGGACTTGATCCAGCGCATAGTGGTACTCGCGCACCGCTGCCTGCTGATTGCCACCCAACAGCAGCACCTGCTCACCCTCCTGGCGCAGGAAGAAGCCCACATGGCCGCGCCAGGAGTCGGGCTGCTCGCGCCACAAGACCGCCACGCAACCGGGCACCGGCGTGTCCAGCGGCTGGCCCCAGTCCAGCCAGGAGCGCGCCAGCGCATTGCCGGTGCCGGCAATGCCGCAGGCCTGCAGGCACCAGTGGACGAAGGACGAGCACCATGAGGCCTTGTCGTCATAGCCTTCGATGTTGGTGCCGCGGTGGTATTCCACGATCCGCGGGTTGCTGCTGCCGTCGGGCCACTGGTGCACACCCCGCTCGGCCGCCGCCACTGCCAGCCAGGGCGCATGCAGCGCCGAGGGCGCGTTCGTCTTCGGAGGGGAGTCGGGCTGCAAGCCTTTTACAACAAGCACAGAGCGCTACTGAATTGATAGTCTGGGAGAGCCGGATCGGGCCCACCATTGTAGGCCGGGCGCAGCCGCCACGCGGCCCCGAGCCTGCTGCACTGGCACAATCGACCGGCCATGACAACCAGCCCCGCACGCCTGATCCTGCTGCCCGGTCTGGCTGCCAATGCCGTGATGTGGCAGCACCAGCTCGCTGCCTTGCCGCCGCACTGGCAAGCCAGCGTCACGGATGTGCACTTCCACCACGACAGCATCGCGCAGATGGCCGCGGCCTTGCTGCAGCAGCATGCCGGCGCCCTGGTGCTGTGCGGTGCCTCCATGGGCGGCATCGTCGCCATGGAAGTGGCGCGCCAGGCGCCGCAGCGCATCCGCGGCCTGGCTCTGCTGGGCACCAATGCCCGGCCCGAAACCGATGCCATGCGCCGCTTGCGCGAGGATGCAGTGCGCATGTTCGAAGCCGGGCGTGCGGCCGAACTGTTGCGCGCCAACCTGGGTTTTGCCTTCCATCCCAGCCGTGCCGGCGACCAGGCTCTGAGCCGGAGCTACCTGGACTTCTGCCTGGCTGCCGGTGGTGCTGCCCTGGCGCGGCAGAACCGCGCCATCATGGCCCGCCCCGATGCCAGGCTGCATCTGGGCCAGCTGCGCTGCCCGACACTGGTACTGTGCGGCGATGCCGACCAGTTGACGCCACCGGAGTGTTCGCAGGAGATCGCCGCCCTGGTACACCATGCGCGGCTGCAGCTGATTGCGGGCTGCGGCCATATGCTCACCATGGAACAACCGCAGGCGGTGAATGCCGCACTGCTCGACTGGCTGGCAACGCTGGATTGAGGATGTGGTGCTTCAGCCCGGCTCGGCATCGGCCAGGCTCAGTACCTTCGCGGCCAGCCGGACCTGCACCTGGGGCGACACGAACTTGTGTACTTCTCCGCCCAGCAAGGCGATCTCCCGCACAAAGGTGCTGGAGATGAACTGGTACTTGTCGCTGGGCGTGAGGAACACTGTCTCCACCTGAGGCATCAGGCTGCGGTTCATGCCGGCGAGCTGGAACTCGTAGTCGAAGTCGGTCACAGCGCGCAGGCCGCGCACCATGGCCTTGGCGCCGCGTGCCACCACAAAGTCGCGCAGCAGGCCGGAAAAACTCTCGACCCCGACCTGCGGATAGGCCTTGACCGAATCACGCGCCATCTCAATGCGCTCCTGCAGCGAGAACAGCGCCTTCTTGTGGTGCCCGGCGGCCACGGCCACGATCACCCGGTCAAACAACTGGGTCGCCCGTCGAACAACGTCTTCGTGCCCCAGAGTCATGGGATCAAAGGTGCCGGGGTAAACGGCAATCACACTGTGGGCCATGGTGTGGGTCTCCTGCGAGCGCATTATGACGCCTGAAAGCAGTGTCACTGTTGCACTGCACGCGCCAGCGCACCAACTGCGCAGGCCAGGTGTCAGGGCCGCGCCACAAGCAGGTGCGCATGCACCGCGCCGGCGCGCAACTGGCGCTGCAGCGCCAGGCCAAAGGGCGCCATTTGGGCGTCGCTCCAGGCCTGTGGTGCCTCCAGGTACACCTGTCCGGTTGGCACCAGCACCCGACGCACCGCCTTGAGTGCCGGCTCGAACAGGGCGGCATCAAAGGGCGGATCCAGAAACACCAGATCCAGGCTGGCCGCTGGCGCACGGGCCAGTACCACCAGGCCGTCGCCCCGGGTCACCTGCACGCCCTGCGCCTGCAGCTGCGCGCGCACCCGCTCCAGCTGCGCCACCAGTGCCGGCTCACGCTCCACCAGCTGCACCGCCGCCGCGCCGCGCGAGGCCGCCTCGAAGCCCAGCGCACCGGTACCGGCAAACAGGTCCAGGCAGCGCCAGCCAGACAGGTCCTGCCCGAGCCAGTTGAACAGGGTTTCACGCACCCGGTCCGGCGTCGGGCGCAGCCCCGGCTGGTCCAGCACCGCCAGCTTGCTGCGCTTCCATTGGCCGCCGATGAGACGCACCACACCGGGCATGGCACGGGACTTGGATGAAAGCTTCATAAAATGTATTTATTCTAAGAACGGCACGCATGTTCAGTTTTTTCCGCAAGAAGCCCGCCCCCGCAGCTGCCGCAGCTGTGGCCTTGGCCGAGACCGAAACCCTGGGTACCGAGGGCATCGAAACCCTGGCCCCCGACACCATCTCCAGTGAAACCCGGTTCTCGGTCCCTGATGGCCACAGTGACAGCCCCACCGCTGAACCGCTGGCGGCACGCCAAGGCTGGATCAAGCGGCTCAAGGCCGGATTGCGCCGCACCGGTTCCGGCATTGCCTTGGTGTTTGTCGGTGCGCGCATCGACGACAACCTGTATGAGCAGCTGGAGTCGGCCTTGGTGCTGGCGGACGCGGGCGTGCCGGCCACCGAATTCCTGCTCGCCGACCTCAAGCGCCGGGTGCGCGAAGCCCGGGCCACCGAGGTCAGCGCGGTCAAGGCCCTGCTGGCCGATGCTTTGACCGACCTGCTGGCGCCGCTGGAGAAGCGGCTGGAGATCGGAGCCCGAGCCGGCCATGCCGCCGGCGGCCCGACCGTGATCATGGTGGTGGGCGTCAACGGTGCCGGCAAGACCACGTCCATCGGCAAGCTGACGCACCACCTGTGCGCCAGCGGTGCCTCGGTGCTGCTGGCCGCTGCCGACACCTTCCGGGCGGCAGCGCGCGAGCAGTTGGGCGTCTGGGCCGACCGCAACACGGTGGAGATCATCAGCCAGGACGGTGCCGATCCGGCCGCCGTGAGCTTCGACGCGGTCAGCGCCGGCAAGGCACGGGGCAAGGACGTGGTGCTGGTGGACACCGCCGGCCGCCTGCCGACCCAGATGCACCTGATGGAAGAGTTGAAGAAGATCAAGCGCGTGATCCAGAAGGCTGACCCGACGGCACCGCACGAGATCCTGCTGGTGATCGACGGCGACACCGGCCAGAACGCGCTGGCCCAGGTCAAGGCCTTTGACGACGCACTCTCGCTGACCGGCCTGATCGTGACCAAGCTCGACGGCACGGCCAAGGGCGGCGTGCTCGCAGCCATAGCGCGCCAGCGGCCGATTCCGGTGTACTTCATCGGCGTCGGCGAAAAGCTGGAGGAACTGGAAACCTTCAACGCCCACGAATTTGCCAGCGCGCTGTTGAACTGAGACCGCAAGGCCCCGGCCGCCCTATGCGGGACGGCGTCACGCGGGGTCCGTCAATCGGGGTCAGATACCGATTCAGGACGATAGCCAGACCGGAGCGCGAGAGGCATCGACGAAATCGGTCTCTGACCCCGATTGACCGCACACTACAAAAACAGTAGCTTCCCGCGCTTTATCCATGCGCCTTTCAGCCACTTTTCCGAGCGAGAAAGCGACTTCAGCCTTTCGCACGAACATAGCAGGCCAAGCCACGGGCGGGCAGTTGCCGGCGCTTCGGTGCTTGGTCCCTCCGCTACGCTGCGGGACTGCCCTGCGGTGCTCCCCGACCAGGGCAAATCGACAAACTCGGCCATGAGTACATGGCCTCAAACAGCGTCGATTTGGCGCGCAAGCGCGCCGACCCTGGCCGGGTGCGCTTCTCGGCGTCGCACAGGCACGCCATCAACTGCCCGCCCGTGGCTTTGACGTTGCATGTCTGGTTAGCGAACCTCCCACCGTCGGCGTCCAACGGAAGCCTGAGGCGCTCCGATGGAACAGATGTTCGACGGCCCGCGCTCACAGCGCTGGCCCCTTGCCTCTGTTTGAGTGCCAGACCGAAAGCACGATGAGTTCATCACTGCGCAACTGGTAGTAGACAAAATATCGTATGCGGCCCAAGTGAAGGCGACGCACGCCTGGCAGCTTTGCGTTGACGACTTTGATCCCGACGCCGGGTTGGCGAAGCAGAAGCGTGAACGCACCATGAAGATCAGCGCGAAAGGCATCTGGCGCAGCTGGCCGGTTCTCAAGCCACCACCGTTCAGCCCGTTCGATCTCACCGGCCGCTCGGGACGCAACACGCAACGCGAGCGGCATCGCCTATCGGAGACGGTCCAAGCGAGCAAAAAGCTCTTCGGCAGAGATTGTTTCCCCGCGGTCAGCTTCTGCGATGGCCTCAAGCAACGCCATTTCCTCGTCCGAGGAGAGCTGAACCGTGTCTTCCGTCTCGCGCGTCAACACGACAAGAGTTTCCCCATCGGGAAGATCAAGACCCTCGACGATCAACTTCCCAGCCACAACAGTTCCAGTAGC
>JANMKM010000721.1:0-16573 GCA_031372035.1 Rhodoferax sp.
CGTCACTACGCCACGAGGGTCGTGCACAGACTACCCTGTAAACCAGAAGGCCGCCGTAAAATGGCGCGATCTCCATGTTTGCAAATTGCGACACGGCAGGTGAAAGAGCCCGGTTACAGTGTGCCAATGCGCAGGAAGGCCGAATATGACGACCATTCAGATTGAATTGTCTGACGCCACAGCGCGAGCCGCCGGCGCGGCTGGGTTGCTGACGCCGCAGGCGCTGGATCGGCTGCTGACCGACGCGATCAAGCGTCAGCAGGCGGCGGACTCCTTGTTGTCGATTGCTGATCGCGTGTCCGGTGCCGGCATCAGCGTGATGTCGATGGATGAGATCAACGCAGAAGTAAAGGCCGCGCGTGCAGAGCGGCAACAACGTGCGGGCGGTCATTGACACCAATGTTCTGATCTCCGGGTTGCTGTGGCGTGGTGCGCCACATGACTTGCTGATTCAGATCCGCGGCGCTGGTCTGGTTCTGGTCAGCAGTCCGGCGTTGTTGGCGGAACTGGCCGAGGTGTTGGGGCGTCCCAAATTTGATGCTGTGTTGACCCGCTCGAACACTCTGCGCGGGTAATTGCTCGGCGAGTTGAGTCGATTGGCCGAAGTGATTGAGCCCCCATCGTTGCCTCAGCCCGTGTGTCGCGATCCCGATGATGACGGGTTGCTGGCTCTGGCTGTGTCTGCACGGGTTGAGCTGATCATCTCCGGCGATAACGATTTGCTGGTGCTTTCGAAGTTCGAGGGTATTCCGATCGTCAATCCGCTCGCTGCTTTGCAGCGTCTTGGCATCTGAAGCCCATGGATAAGGTGAGGAGCGTCAAGAATTGTGTGGCGGCAGCAGGCGCATCGGCAAACAAGCGCTCACGAGCCGCTTCAAGAAACGATCACGCATAGATGCCCCACTGGCTGACGTTGAAGCTGGTTTCCGGATGCGCCGTGTTCAGGCCAGCCACCAGACTTGCGAAGTAGCTGTTGTCCAGGCTTTGGCTGCCTGCCGGCGCGGCCCAACTCCCGTCGACGTCGCCGCGCAACACACCCACCAGGCCGACATGGCTGGCGGCTTCGGCAGTGACGGTTCCAGGTAGCGTGCCGGGGGTCAGGGCAGCCCGGGCCGGCATGCTGGCGTCGGCCTCGTTGACAAAAACCCAGCTCGCGTCCGGTGCGCTCAAGCCCACCACGTGCCTGAGCACGCCGATGGCATCGCTCAGACCCACAGCGCCATTGCCGTCAAAGTCTGCTGCAATGGCCTGGTAAGCGGACAGCGCCTTGCCGGCGCCGTTGACTTCCAGTCCGACCACCATTTTCAGGATGGCGATGGCGTCCTGCAGATTCACGGCGCTGCTAGTGGCTGCCAAGCCGCCGGGCGGGGCGCTCAACAGCGGGGTCAGGTCCAGCGCTGGATCAGTCACCCCCACGGCGTTGTAGGTCCCGTTGCTGGCGGTGTTGTGGCTGCCATCCAGCGTCACGCCGCCAAGCAAGGTGTGGTTGCGCCAGCTGTAGGCCTGCAGCGCCACGTTCACGCCCGGGTCGGACGGCGCCCGGTCTATAGACACGCTGAGCGAATAGCCCGCGTTCTGGTGGCCCGGGGCCGCGCTGACCTGCACGAAGATGTCCTCGCCGCGTTGGTCAAAGGTCACCGACTCGCTGTTGTTGTTGGTGTCGGCGCTGCCGATCAGCTGGCCGGCGCTGTCGAACACGCTGAGCTTCAGATTGCCCTGCAGCGGCCCGACGTTGGAAATGCTCACCCGGTTCGCGTTCAATTCGGTCTGGCGCACGCTTGCCACCCGGAACCAGTCGCCGCCCGTGGCGCTATCGGTTGCGTCGAAGGTCAGATTCGCAATCGTGCCGCGGTCCACCAACTCGGTCGCTCTGCCCAGCGTCCAGGCTTTCGACAGACTGTCGTTGCCGCCATTGGCTTCGGCGAAGTCGCGTGGCACCACGGCCGGCGCGACTCCGCCCGTGGCGTTGATGGCGATGCTGTAGTCCAGCGTGACGGTCTGGCCGGTGCCCTCGACCTTGAGGAAGTAATCGGTGCCGGCTTGCAGCCCGGCAAGCGACAGGTTGCCGCTGGTCTCGCTGCCGATGCGCGCCTGCTCAGCGTCGTACAAGCCGACCTTCAGGCTGCCGGCTGTGGCGTTGAACGCCACCTGGATGGCGGCATTCGCGGGTGGCGCCTGTGCCAGCTGGAAGTGGTACCAGTCAATATCGGTGGCGTTGTCGATGGCGATGCCGGCCACCTGGTAATTGGGAGTGCCCACGGTTCCCAGGTCCAGCGCCTGGATCAGCAGGTCGTTGCTGGCGTGAATCGCCCGGCCACTGGTGTCGGTGGACTCCCCCAGGCCGCTGGCGGCCGCGCTGCGCACCACGCCAACCTGGGACTGGACGAACAGGTTCAGGAAGTCGTCCCAACGGCTCTGGCGCAGGAAGTCGACATGGTTCGCGTCATAGTGCCAGCGGGCGCTTACCGCCCCGTCGTCCGGCAGAATCACGGTCAGGCCCGTGGCATCGGCTCTGCCGGCCTTTCTCAGGATCGAGGCCTGCAGCGCCTCGATCACACCCTGCGCTGCAGTGTCGATGGCGGCATTCGCGGTCTGGGCCTCGAGCCTGGCCATGAAGTCACCGAGGTCCACGTCGTAGGAGTAGGGCAAGTCCTTGTCAACCTGCCAGCTCGCGCGCACCGCCAGGGCCACCTTGTTCCAGTCAGTCGCGGTTGCCGAGTGCTCCATGGTGTCGACGAAGCTGTTGATGGCTGCCTCCAATGCATCGACCTTGCCCAGGTCGATGGCCGCCAGGGTCTGCACGTCGTTGCCTGGCCAGGCGCCATAACCGTCCACAATGGCGGCCGCCAGTTGTGTGGCGGTGCTTGCCGGGTTCGCCACGAACTGGGACAGAAAGGCGTTGTAGTCCCAACCTGAGCCGGGCTCGGGCATCTCCGAGGCGATCATCACGTTGGCATAGGCCTTGGCGGCAGCGGCCACGTCAATATTGGCCATCAGGCAAGCGTCGTAGCCAAACAGGTCGACCCGGGTCAGGCTGCTCTGGGTGATCGCCTGAGAAGCCGCTTTGACGCTCAACAGGGCATTGCCAGAGGTCTCATCCTGGGCGCTGCCGGCCAGGATGCCGCCGCCATGGTCCCAGATGATCAGGCCGTAGTGCTGGGCCGGGAAGTTGGTGGCGCCCCAGTTGATGAAATCCTTCAGGACGTTCGGGTCGGAGGTATTGGTTTCGCCGATGCTCACCAGCGGCGAACTGACGCTGCCAGGCTTGTCGTCGTGCACGATGGCGCCGCGGCGGGTATCGTCCCAGTCGCCGTTGCGGGCGGTATAGCCTGGCTTGGAAAATGCCTCGTCCCTAGGAGTGCGATCCATCTGCACTACGACGTGCACACCGGCAGGCAGGATCACGGATTCCATCTCGTTGATGTCGGTCAGCCCGGCGCCTTCGAGGTTGTTGTCCCCGGCGATGTAGACCAGGATGGTCCAGGTGTCTGGCGTGGCAGCCACTGGCGGCGCACTGACGCTCAGGCTGTAGCTGGCCACACTGGTGCCGCTGCTGCCAGCCACATGTGCCAGATAGTCGCCCGCCGCCAGGCCTTGCAGCGAGACCGAGACATTGCCGGCCTGCGAGCTGACCGCCTGCGCGCCCAGGGGCACGGAACTGGCGTTGAGCAGGCTCAGCTGCAGGGTGTCGCCAGCGTAGTTCAGCGTGACGTTGTCGCCGGCCCTGCCGGTGGCAGCCATGTGAAAGGCGAACCAGTCGTTGTCGCCCGCCGTGATGGTTGCGCCCTGCAGCGTGTGGCTCAAGTCGCGCAGCTGGGTGGCATGCTGGGCGTCGTTGTTGGGTTCCCAGGCGTCGGGCGCAAGCTGCACGGCCTGCGGCGCATCGATGGTGAGTGCGTAATCGGTGTTGGTGGCGCCGCCATAGCCATAGGCTTCGACCCGGTAGGCTACGCCGGCCTGGGCATCGAAGCGGACACTCTCATGGTCCGTGCTGCCGTCGGATTGTCCCTTGAGGCCAGTGCCAGCAGCATCGAAAACCTTCAGGTCGATATCGCCTTGGCTGTTGTCGAAGCCAAGGCCGACAGTGACGCTGCCCGAGAGCGCGGGTCGGAACACGAACCAGTCCTGGTCAGTACTGGTATGGATGCTCAGGTGCTCGGCGCTGAAGTGCCCGCTCAGGGTTCGCAGGTCGGTCGCCGTCTGGGAACTGTTGTTGGACTCGAAGCGGTCCCCGGGGATCGCCGGCGTGGCGGCGCCGCCGATCGGAGCGTTCAGCGTCAGGCTGTAGGCCGGGTTGGCAGCGCCCTGGTAGCCGAACACCTTGACGAAGTAGGTGGCGGCAAACAGGCCCTGCAGCGAAATGCTTTCGCCATCGCCCTGACCTTCGGAGCTTTGCAGCTCCACCAGTTGCCCGTTCACAGCGGTGAACAGGCCCAGGTCCAGGTCGCCCAGGGCCTGGGTGAAGTTGATGGACACGGCGTTGCCGGCGCGCCCCAGCTGACTGGTGGTGAACGTGAACCAGTCCACGTCGGCCGCCGGCATGATCGCCAACCCTTGGATCGTGCCCGGTTGGCGCAGCAAGGTGGCGTGCGCGCTGTCGTTGTTCGGCTCAAATGCCGCGTCGGTGGCACTGGCAACGCTGGGTGCCACCTTGAGCGTCAGGCCGTAGTCGGGATTGGCGGCATGGCTGTAGCCCTCGACCCTGAGCACATAGTTGCCGGCGGCCAGGCCCGCCAGGCTGATGGCCTCCTGGTTGCCGACGCCGTTGGCGGTGCCCAGCACGGTGGTGCCGGCGCTGTTGTACAGGTACAGATCCAGGTCGCCCAGCGACTGCAGGAAATCCAGCGTCACCTGGTCACCCGGGCGCCCAGCAGTTGCCAGCGTGAAGCCGTACCAGTCCGGGTCATCGGCCTCGATGCTCAGGTGCGACTCGGTGCGCACGCCGCTGATCGTCCCCAGGCTGGTAGCTGTCGCAGCGGTATCGTTGTTCTCGAAGCGGTCGGCTGCAACTCCGGCCGGCGTGGCCTTGATGGCCAGGCTGTAGTTCGGGTTCGACCCGCCCTGGTAGCCAGTGGCAGCCACCAGATAGCTGCCCGCGGCAACGCCCGCCAGGCTGATCGTCTCCTGGTTCCCGACGCCGGTTGACGAGCCCAGCAGGGTGCTGCCGGCGTTGTTGTACAGGTAGAGATCCAGGTCACCGAGCGAGTTCACGAAGTCCAGCGTGATGGCATCGCCCTCGCGTCCTGCCGAGCCCAGCGTGAAGCGGTACCAATCCGGGTCATTGGCTTCGATGCTCAATCCGCTCTCGGTGCGGGTGCCGCTGAGGGTCCCCAGGTTGGTGGGCACGGCAGCACTGTCGTTGTTCTCGAACCGGTCGGCCGTCGCCGTCGAGGCCGCGACCTGGGTGCCCAGGCTGTAGGCCGGGTTGGTGGCGCCCTCGAATCCGATGACATTGACCAGGTAGGTCCCTGGCGCCATACCTGCCAGGCTGATCGACTCCTGGTTGCCAACGCTCTGCGACGCGTCCAGCTCGGCGCTGCCGCTGCTGTTGTACAGATACAGATCCAGGTCGCCCTGGGCATGCTGGAAGTCCAGGGTGATCCGGTCACCTTCACGCCCCGCCGTGGCCAGGGTGAACCGGTACCAGTCGGGGTCATCGGCTTCGACGCTCAAACCGCTCTCGACATGCGTGCCGCTGATGGTGTGCAGGTCGGTTGCGGTCTGCGGCGTGTCGTTGTTTTCGAACCGGTCCGCCAGCTCCGACGGCACCACCGCGCTGACCACTGCCACACTGAGCTTGTAGGTCCCGGTGGAAGCGTCGCCAAAGGCGCCGGCATCGATGTAGTAAAGGGCAGTATTGGGCGCGCTGAAGGTCAGTGCCGAATCACTGTTGACGCCAACGGCCACGTCGTCGTTTTCTGCCAGTTGCACGCCCGTGCTGCTGTAGACCCGCAGCAGCGGATCGTCCAGCGTGTAGCCGCCGCCGTGCTGGCCTTGCAAGGCAATGGCATAGCTGGCCCCGCCCGTGAGCTGCACGGCAAACCAGTCGTGGTCGCTGGCGGCTTCCAGCCGGCCGGTGGCCGAGCCGCCGACCGTGATCTGACCGTACCCCGGCGTTACCGTGTCCGTGAGGCTGTCGCGCCAGTCGTCGGCAGTGGCGGCCACGCTGAGCCTGTAGCTGCCGGTCGAGTCGGGCAGGGCGGCGCTGGCTTCAAGGAAGTAGAAGCCGTTGGCAGGGGCCTTGAACAGCAGCCGCGAATCCACGTTCTGCAGGTCGATCGTGTCGTCGTTGGCATCCAGCAGGTTGCCGTTGGCATCGAACAGGCTCAGGAATGGGTCGTCGAGCGTGCCGGCTTGGGCATGCAGGCCCTGCAGGTTGAAGGCGTAGGTGGTGCCCTTGACCAGTTGCACCTTGAACCAGTCCAGGTCGCCGGTGGCCTCCAGCACGCCGTTGGCAACCCCGCCCATCGCTACCTGCACCAACCCCGGCGCACCGGGGCCGCTGCCATAGTCGTCGGCCGGTGCCACGGTCATGCTGTAGTTCAGCGCATAGCTGCCGGTGTCGCTCTCGTCGAGCGCTCCGACTTCCACGTAGTAGTCGCCGGCCAGTACCGCGTAACTCAGCTGGGCGTCATGGCCAGGCGTGATATCGGAGGTTTCCTTGACCAGCAGCCCGGTGCTGTCGTGCAGGCGCAGGTAGGGGTTTGCCAGCGCGGTGTCCAGCGGGGCCAAGCCCTTCAGGTTGATCGTCGCGTTGCCCGCCTGAGCGACCCGCAACAGGAACCAGTCGCGGTCGCCGGAATAGTTCATCCAGCCGGTGGCCGACTTGTCGACAAAGCCGCCCATGGCATGGGTAGGGTCGGTCAGGCTGTTGCCAAAATCGTCGGCTGGCGGTGCCGACTGCGATGGCGTCCAGCCCAGCATACCCATGATGCGCAGATCCGTGGCCGAAACGAATCCCGGCTCCTCGCCGCCGCCGCCGAATGCGTCGCCCTTGACCAGACCGTTCAGGTGCTCCCAATCGGCCGTGTCGGCGCCATCGTTGACACCCTTGGAATCCACCGGGTTGTGGAACGGCAGGCTGGTGTCAATGTTCTGGCCGTCGACGGAAAAATAGGTCAGGACGCCGTCCTTGCCGGCGGTGTAGTCGGGGACCCCGGCTGCGGTATAGCGAAACAGGTCCATCGGTCCGAAGTACCCGAGTTTTGGCACGGCCGGCACCACGGCGCTGGCCGGCGTGAGGACATGCACCGTCGCGTCGGCAGCGCCTGCATGGGCGGGGGTCAGGAGGTTGACGTCGTCGAAGGCACTCAGCCCCGTGGCGGCGGTCACGCTGATCCGCACAGTGAGGTCGTCGCTGTTGACTGGAGCCGTGCCGCTGAAGGTGCGGGTCGCAGGGTTGAAGACCAGCCACGCCGGCAGCGCGTCATCGGTCACCAGAGTGTCGCCGCTGCCGGTCACCAGCGCGGCCGAGTAGGTCAGCCGGCTGCGGTCCGGGTCGGCAAACAGGATGGACGGAACCCGGTAGGTCCAGGACGTGCCCTCGGTCCAGTTCAGGTCCGGCAATTGCGACACGCCAATCGCCTTGTTGGTGAGCAACTTGCCGGTGCGCCCCATGGCCTCCGACACCTCATGCTCGATGGTGCCGATGGTTGCAGCCTCGAACGTGGGCGAATGCGCAGCGATGACTTCGTCGTTGAAGTACAGGCTGTTCATCGTGATGCTTGAGTCGATGTTTTCGTTGGCGTCGACCAACCCCAACATCTTCGCCAGCGCCGGGTTGACGATGAAGCCGCGGCCCTGGCTCGGATCGGCCTTGGATAGCAGCGTGGTCAGGGCGGCCCCTTCTTCGTCACTGTATGGAATGAAAGTTTCGCGGTCGAAGTACGTCTCGGTCAGTCCGTGGCGCAGGTTTTCATAGGTCAGCACGAAGGCGTTGCTCGACGACTGGGCACCCGCCGATTCCTCGAGCTCCTCGAGCTTGAACTCCAGCCTGACGGTGGCGTCGTTGTCGAAGTGGCTCTGGAAAAAATTCTCCGTCGCCACGATCGCGTTGTAGTAGTCGACATACTTCACCAGGTCGAAGCCGAAGGTGTTCTCGAACACCAGGCGGCTACCGTCCAGCGCCACCGTCTGGGTTGCTGTGGCCTGCACCGGTGCTACGGTGAAGATCAGGTGCCGGGAGTTGTTGTATTCATTGCTTTCGGCCAGCGCGCTGCCGTGGTCGGCGCGGATCACCAGCGTGTGCGGCCCTACGCTCAGGCCCGCCGTGCCGAAGTGGTTGCTCTCGTTCGCCGATTGCCCTGCTGCCAGCTGCCCCACGGCGTTCGAGCCGGGCGCATCGGGCAGCAGCTGGCCATCGATGTAGATGCCGGTTGCACAGGCCGCTGCCGTGTCCAGACCGATATTCTTGACCACATAGGCATAGGAAAAGTCGTCGCCCTGCGTGATGGTGGTACTGGTCGGTGTCAGGCTGCTGACTGACAGGTCGATCTGCGAGGTGCGAACCGAAATGGCAATCGTGTCGGTATCGATGAGCGCACTGCCGCTGCCGCTGTAGCCGTGGTCATTGCTGCTGACCGTGAGCTGGGCCGTGCCGATGAAGTTCACTTCCGGCGTGTAGGTCACACCAGTGGTTGCGGCCAGCGTGGCATTGATCTGCGCCACGGTGCCGGTGAGCGTGACCACGGCGCTGCCGTTGCCGGTGATGCTGCCGGCCGCCACGCCGCCCACGGCGCCCGTGCTCACCGCGACCGTACCGTGGGTCTCGGTCAGGGTCATGGTCAACGGCAAGGCGCCGGCATCGACGTCGGCAACGCTGATGCCGCTGATCACCTTGGGGCTGCCCGGCGTGGTGGTCTGTGCGCCGGGCACGCTGTTGACCGGTGCATCGTTCACGGCGTTCACCGTGATGGCGATGCTGTCGGTGTCAAGCAGTGCATTGCCGCTGCCGGAGTAGCCGTTGTCGCTGGTGCTGAACGTGAGCTGGGCCGCGCCGTTGTAGTTCAATTCCGGCGTATAGCTCACGCCGGTGGCGTTGGCCAGGGTGGCGTTGATCTGTGCCAGCGTGCCGGTGAGCGCGAGTGTGCTGGTGCCGTTGCCGGTGATGCCGCCGATGGGCACGCCACCGGCTGCCGCAGTATTCACGGCGATCGTGCCGTGGGTCTCGGTCAGGGTCATGGTCAGCGGCAGCGCACCTGCGTCCACGTCGGCGACGGCGATGCCGCTAATCACCTTGACCGTGTCCTCGTTGGCGGTCTGCGCGAGCGGCACGGTGTTTACCGGAGCATCGTTGACTGCCGCCACTGTGATGGCGATGGAGTCGAGGTCGGTCTTGGCGCTGCCGCTGCCCGAGTAGCCGTTGTCATTGGTGCTCACGGTCAGCTGGGCAGCGCCGTTGTAGTTCAATTCCGGGGTGTAGCTCACGCCTGTGGCATTGGCCAGCGTGGCGTTGATCTGCGCCTGCGAGCCGATAAGCGTCAGTGTGCCGGAGTTGTTGCCGGTGATGCCGGCCAGTGGCACGCCGCCGGCTGCAGCGGTGTTCACTGCAATCGTGCCGTGCGTCTGGGTCAGCGTCACGGTCAATGGCAGGGCGCCGGCATCGGGGTCAGCCACGCTGATGCCGCTGATCACCTTGACAGTGTCTTCGGTCGCGGCCTGGGCAGCCGGCACGCTGTTCACCGGCGGCTGGTTGGGCGCCAGTACGTTGATGCCAATGATGTCGGTGTCGATCAGGGCGTTGCCGCTGCCGCTGTAACCGTTGTCATTGGTGCTGACCGTGAGCTGGGCTGCGCCGATGTAGTTGGCGTCCGGGGTATAGGTCACGCCGGTGGCGTTGGCCAGCGTGGCGTTGAGTTGTGCCGGGCTGCCGACGAGCGTGATGCTGCCGGAACCGTTGCCGCCGATGTTGCCGACCGGCACGCCGCCGGCAGCGGCCGTGTTCACGGCGATCGTACCGTGGGTTGCGGTCAAGCTCATCGACAGGGACAAGGCGCCGGCGTCGACGTCGGTGATGCTGATGCCGCTGATGACCTTGGCCACGCCCTGGCCCGTGCTCTGCGCGCCGGGCACGGCGTTGACGGGCGCGTCGTTGACGGCGCTGATCGTGATGGCGATGTTGTCGGTGTCGGTGAGTGCGCTGCCACTGCCGCTGTAGCCGTTGTCGTTGGTGCTGACTGTGAGCTGGGCCGCGCCGTTGTAGTTCAGCTCCGGGGTGTAGCTCACGCCGGTGGCATTGGCCAGAGTGGCGTTGATCTGCGCCTGTGAGCCGATGAGCGTGATCGTGCCCGAGTTGTTGCCGCTGATGCTGCCAGCCGCCACGCCGCCGCCCACCGCTGTGTTCACGGCGATCGTGCCGTGCGTCTGGGTCAGCGTCATGGTCACCGAAAAGGCGCCGGCATCGGCGTCGCTGACGCTGATGCCGCTGATGACCTTGGCCGTGTCCTCGGTCGCGGTCTGGGCGCCAGGTACCGCATTCACCGGGGCCTGGTTCGGCGGCTGCTGGTCCGGATTGAAGTCGGCCGTGAGCAGGTAGCCGCCGACGCTGTCGGCGGAGTAGCTGTTGACGCCGACGTAGTAGGTTGTTCCTACGGTTACCGCAATCGCGTTCTGCGTCTCGGTTCCGCCGGTCCCGGCCAGATCGCGCGAGGCGATGACCGCGCCGGCGGAATTCATCAGTTGCCACATCACGTCGATGTTCAAAGCCGGCGCGACGCTGAGGTTCAGCGTGGTCACGCCGGCCGGCGCGGTGATCTGCCAGATGTCACGGTCGCCCAAAGTCAGGGTGCCGCTGCCGCTGCTGCTGGCGTAGGTGGGCGCAGGCGTCGGCAGCGGGCTTCGAATCAGGTCTGGCCCGTTGATGCTCAGGGAGTAGGTGCCGGTAGCAAAGCCCGTGACGGCAACGTAGTACCAGGTCCCCGCGTACAAGTACTGGGACGGCAGGGTTTCGCTGCCGACATAGTCGTCGACATTGGCAATTTGCGCGCCCGCGGAGTTGTAGATGGCGAGCGCCGTATCCACATTGAGGCCCGTGGAGATGACGTAGTACCCATCGACATCCGGAATGAAGCCGTACTTGTCAATCTTGGTGCTGGTCATGCTCACCGACGCCAGGTTGATGTCGCCGGACTGGTTCCAGTTTGCCGACGGAGACATCTGCGTCATGAAAGTCGCCGACGAAGGCGTGATGCTGGCCGGTGACGCACCAAGCAACGTTTGCGCCTGGTCAAGTGCCGCCTGGGTGAAAAGTGCCGGCGCTTCAACCTCACCCACGCTGGCTTCCAGAATGGCGTTGCCGCCCAAGGCTGCTGCGCCAGTCACATCGGTGGAGGCGGCCAGGTCGGCGCCGGTCATGGCCGCCAGTTGTTCCAGCAACGCGGAACCTGCTGGTCCGGCAGCCACATCGCAGCCATAGAGCAGCAGGTCACCCGAGGGAGTGAGGGATTGGCCAATGGCCTGCAGTGCCCCAGCGTGATCGGCGAGGTTCTGGCCGTTCAGACTGGTGCTGCCCAGGTACAGCGAGCCTGCACTGCCGTGCGATACCAGGTGGATGGCGCCAATCCCGGTTCGACCATACAAGTAGGCGGTGATCTGATCGACACCATCAGACAGCGGATCGAGCAGGACCCACTCGTGCTCACCCGCAATATCGGCCGCAAGGGCCAGGTAGTTGTCAATGCGCGAATCGAAAAAGACAATGCTGCTGGTCATGGGGGCTTCCTTATGCTCTTTTCAATTCATGCGGATGCGGCCCCGCCGCGATGTTCCTTGCGGGAATCCTGGTGCGGCTGCGACCTCCTGACATGGTGGAGGTCAAATGGCTAGCCTGAACCTAAAAGCAAGGTGTGGCAATACGTACTTGCCGGGATGCGGCGGAGGTCCCACCCGGGGTTGCGCCGATGCGGTCGCCAGCGTCGCGGATAGACTGGCTATCGGTCCCTGACTTGACCATGACACATTCAAACCCTCTGGCAACCATAGCCGGCTATGCAACGGCCTCGCTGAAGCGGATCGCGCTGGTACTGGCTTTTCTCGTCGGCTGCGCGTTGCCGGCCCTGGCTCCCGCTGCCGAGCGCAGCGACATCCTGTTGAACATCGTCTCGAGCTGCGTCGACCCTGCTGCGGCTAATTACTGCAGCCTGTGCAGTGTTCCGAGAAGCGATTCCGCCTGCGGCGCCGCTCTGGACTGCAAACAGAACACCGAGGTCTGGGCATTGAACGAACGTTTTGCGGTGATCCGTGACATCAAGATGTGCGGCTGTCCGGCCGGCTTTGTGCATGGATTGGCGATGCCCCGCCATCCGGTGCGCGGTGTCGAAGACCCCAACCGGCCCGACGCCATCTGGAAGTTTGCCTGGGATGCGGCGGCTGCTCACATCGAGACCGAATCCATTGCGCTGGTGGTCAACCCGCGACTGCGCCGCAGCCAGAACCAGCTCCATGTGCACCTGCTGCGGCTGGTTCCGGGTGCACGCGAGAAGCTGGAGCCGCTGGTGGTCGGCACGGTGGAAAACTTGGAGCAGGTGTGGGCGACGGCCACGTTTGGTGCCATGGCCAGGGGCCTAGACGACTATGGCGTGCTGGTGCTGCAGCGGGCGCAGAAGGACTACCAGATCGTTGTCACCCCCTACAGCCCGGAAAAGGCATTCACGGTCGAGCGCTGCAACTAAAGGCGCCTGCTGCTGACACAGGTTGCCGGGCCCCTCAGCCCGCCAGCAACTCCACCAGCACATCCGCAGCCAGCAGGCACTGGGCGTGGTTCACGTCCAGATGGGTCACGGCACGTACCGTGCGGGGCCCGAAGGCGTTGACCAGCACGCCCCGCTGGCGCGCCCGGGCACTGAGCGTGGGCGCATCCAGCGCCAGCGCCGGCGGCAGGTGGAACACGATGATGTTGGTCTGCACCGTGGCCAGGTCCAGTTGCACCGGAGCCCCGGCCATCAGCCGTTCGGCAAAGGCACGGGCGTTGGCGTGGTCCACGGGCAGGCGCGCCAGATGGTGGTCGATGGCATGCAGCGCAGCGGCGCTGAAGATGCCGTTTTGCCGCATGGCACCGCCCATGCGCCGGCGGTGCCGGTCGGCCATCTGGATCAGTGCGGCTGAGCCCGCCAGCAGCGAGCCGCCGGGTGCGCCCAGGCCCTTGCTGAAGGCCACGGCCACCAGGTCAAACGGCGCGGCCAGTGTGTCCAGTGCCAGGCCGCTGGCGGCGCTGGCGTTCCAGATGCGCGCGCCGTCCAGAAAGGTGGCCAGGCCCAGTTCGCGCGCCGTGGCGCAGATCTCCAGCACCAGTTCTTGAGGAACAACCACGCCACCGGCGCGGTTGTGGGTGTTCTCCACTTCCACCAGCGTGGTCGTGGGAAAGATCGCAAAGTTGCGCGGCTTGGTGGCGGCGCGCAGCTCATCGGCGCTGAACAGCCCGCCATTGCCGATCTCGTGGATCTGCACGCCCGCGTTGGCCGCCGCGCCACCCACCTCGTGCCAGGCGGCGTGGGACTCGCGCGATGCCACCACCTCGTCACCCGGGCGCGTCAGGGTGCGCAGCGCCACCTGGTTGGCCATGGTACCGGTGGGCAGCCACAGGGCCGCCTCCTTGCCCAGCAGTTCCGCCATGCGTGCCTGCAGCCGGTTGGTGCTGGGGTCTTCGCCATACTGGTCGTCACCCACGGGGGCGGCGGCCATGGCAGCGCGCATGGCGTCGGTGGGTCGGGTGACGGTGTCGGAGCGCAGGTCGATGGGAGTGGTCATGGTGGCTGGGTAGCACGGGAGTGTGGTGCCCCAGTATCACCGAGCTGCCCAAGCCGCCACGATGGCGCGGTGATGCGGGATGTTGGTCAGGTAGGCGTGGCGCAATTGCGTGTCAGTAATACGAGCTGCGGTTGCTTGAATTGCATGGTGTGCCTGCTCAAGCCAGGCAATGGCGCGCGGGTCCCGGGCCCTGGCCAGCACCTGGTGGCAAGTCCATTGGACCAGCAGCGGGCTTTCGGCGCCGTGCAGGCTGCCGCCGGTTGCCGTATGCATCAGGACAGGGTCAATCGCCTGCAACGCCGCGTTGGTGTCGCCCAGGTCCAAAGCCACCCGGCCCAGGCCGGCGGCCGCGTCGAACCGGTAGGCCAACTCGAGTTCAACCGCCAGAACTTGCGCTTGTTCGAACGCCTGGGTTGCAGCCAGGTGTCTCCCCAAGGCCAGCTCTGCATCGCCCAAAAGGCACAACGCAACCACCTCGAAGTCGCGCGCTTGAACCGCCAGCGCCTGCTCTACGGCGCGGTGGGCCATGGCCAGGGCCTGAGCGTCATCGCCCTGCCACAGCGACAGCGACGCCAGCCGGCACAGGGCCGCGCAGCCACCTGCCTGGTTGCCGCTGGCGCGCAGCAAGCGTAATCCCTCTTCCAGCTCCTTCCGTGACTGAATCAGTTCGCCCAGCCCCAGACGGGCAGCGCCCAGATTGGTCAAGGCGTGGGGGTCCGGACGGCCGTCGTTCATGTCCAGCGCAAATGCCATGGTCTGCTGCGCCAGTTCGAAGAATCCCACCTGGTCGTCCCGCGTGGCGGCCAGACTTGACAGGGTGTTGAGACACAAGGCCTCCGCCAGGCGCAGTCCCAATGCCCGTGCCTCGGCAATCGTGGCCTCGGCCAGCGCCAGGCCCTGCGCCACTTGGCCCAGCCGGGCCATGTTGATGGCCACCATCCGCTGCCCTCGCAGTCGCAGCTCATGATCGCCGGCGCGTGCTGCACAGGCCATGGCCTGTCGGGCAGAAGATTCTGCATTGGCATAGTCCGCCAGGCGACTGGCCAGAACGCTGCGGCGATTGAAAGCGTGCGCCCGGCGGCGGTCATCATCCAGATCTTCGGCCAGTTGCTCCAGCGACTCGATGTCGGCCCGCTGCCCGGCACGCTCGCCCTGCAGTTCCAGCGTGTGTTCGCGTACTTCCAGCAGGCGCCAGCGCAAATGCCTGGCGTCTGCGCTGCTTGTCGGCCCCAGCAGGTGCAGGCCGCGCGCCACATGGCGCAGCACCGCCTCGTGCGCCAGCCGTGCCCGGGCATGTTCGGCCGCGCGGGTGTGAAACTCGGCTGCGTTGGCGGTGTCGCCAGCTTGTTCAAAGTGCTCGGCCGCAATGCCCAGGAATTCATTGGTCCGGAACAGGCTGTGCCCGGTCATCCAGTGGGCCAGCCGCCCGTGCAACTCCCGCTGAGTGCCCTTGAGTACCGTGGCATAGGTCACCTGGTACAGGATATGGTGCTTGAAGGCGTACTCACCCAAGCCGTCGGCCGGTGCGTTGGCCCGGCGCTGCACCAGATCGCGCTGTTGCAGCGCCGGCAACAAGCTGGCTGCCGACGGGTCCAGTGCCGTGAGGGCCTGGTCCCAGAACACCGGGCCGATCACGCTGGCCTGTTGCAGCACCAACTTTTCCGCAGCGGGCAATGCGTCCAGGCGCGCCTGCAAGACCGCCGTGAGCGTGGGCGGAACCTGGTTCAGCAGCAGCCTGCTGTCGTTGAGTGTCCAGCGCCCATCCGCTGCATGGATGGTGCCCTGGTCGAGCAGCATCCGCACCAGTTCTTCCATGTAGAACGGGTTGCCTTCGGAGCCGGCAGTGATGTGCTCGCGCAGTGCCGCCGGGATTTCGGTCAGTTTGCGCAGCAGTTCGTCTGCAAGCTGCCGGCTGCCGGTCCTGTCCAGTGGCGTCAGGTCGATCCGCTGGTGCAGTCTGGGTGTGCCGAGCCAGTCTGGCCGCCGCTCCATCAACCCTGGCCGGCACAGGCCCAGCAACAGCATTGGCAGGTCCCGGTTCACCTGCTTCATGTAGTCCAGGAAGTCCAGACTTTCGCTATCGGCCCAGTGCAGGTCTTCCAGCAGCAGCACCAAGGGGGCGCCATCGGCCGTTGACACCCGCCGCAGCAGTTGCGCCGCTGCGTGGAAGGCGCGGTTTCGTACCTGCCTGGGGTCGTCCAGGATGGTCCGCAGGTGGCGGCTGCCAGTCCACTCGATGCCCACCAGATGGCCGAGCAGGTGGACGTGGCTCTCGGCCTGGTCCGGCCCGTCGTCGTGCACGAACAGAGGTGCAATCGCCGTATGCAGTTTGGCCCGGGCGCTGGCGGGCGGGTCATGGTCCGCGATCTGGCAGTACCAGGCCAGGATGTCGCGCAAGAGTCCGTAAGGCTGGTCCTGGGTCTGGGGCGTGGCACTGCCACGAAACAGGTGGAACTTGCGGTCCTGGGTCTGGGCCCAGAGTTCAAACTCGTGCAGCAGGCGGCTCTTGCCGATACCCGCGTCGGCTACCACGGTGATGGCAACCAGTGTGGGCTTCTGGAACAGCAGCCCGAAAGCGTCCTGCAACAAACCGAACTCCAGCTCGCGGCCGATCATGCGCGTCGGCAGTCCTTCAATGCCACGGGTCGCGGAGCGGACCGGACGCGACTTCGCGTGCAATACCAGGTAGCTCGACACGGGCGCGTCCACGCCTTTGACCCGCAGTGATTCCTGTGCAGCTACCTCGAACAGGCCACGCACCTGGGTGAAGGTGTCCTGGCTGATGCGCACGGCGCCAGCAGGCGCTGTCTGTTCCATGCGCACCGCGATG
>JANMKM010000724.1:0-3371 GCA_031372035.1 Rhodoferax sp.
CCCTGTCAACTGGCCGATGACATCCTTGACCTGATAAGCCTGTATGACCAGGGCGACAAGGCCGGACTACTGTGGGCTGCAGCAGAAACACTGGCAGCACAGCGCCTCACGATGCAGGGACGAGCGCCGGGGCCAATGTCACCGGAGGATTGGTTGCGGGACTTGGCCGACGATACTTTCCCCCACCATGACGACGCAGCGCGGCTCATTACCTGTGCTACAGACGTGGAGCCTGATGCACGGGGCATGATTTGGTCGGAGGGCGTCTTGAGTACGGTTCTGTGCGCTGCGGAGGACGAAAGCGGTTTGGGCGAAGGCGCCTACTGCAGCTACATGCAAATCAGGGACATGACCGACACGATGAATACGCCGCCAGACCCGGCAAAGCACTTTCACATCCGAGTCGCGGAAGGCGACTTCGAAGAATGGGTTGACGATGGTTGGACTTTGAACCGTGAAGCCTATGACGAGGAAGTGAGACGCCGTTGCATTCTGGAGTTCGCATCCCTCGTGCATTCGTGGCGTGAGAGCTTCTTTGAGGCGTTGATAGCCGGGCGACAGCCACTGGCTTCACAGCGTGCCGGCAACTGCCACTGGTAGTGACAGCCTTGTCGTAACTGCCGGCAATGGCGGTACGAGACTTCTAGCCCCAGCCCAGCGCTGCCAGCGCAGCTCGCATTTCCGGCCGCATGTGCCAGCTTTCCGCGCCTTTGCGATCAATCTTGACCGTGCCAATCCACATCATCGTATCTCGCGGCCCCACACCGTCGAAATGCGCAGTGAGGTAGGCGCCGATCATGCTGCAGGAATGGACCGTATCGCCACGGACCCGGTTTCCCTTGTCACGGTGGGCCGGAATGCCAGCCTTGGTTGCATACAGCTGCGCCAAATCGCCGTGTTGTTTCTCTGAAGCCTTTAACTGGATGGTCTTGATGGCGCGCGCAAGGCCCTTCTGGTCTTTGAGCAAATCGGCAAACTCAGGCATCCTGTTTCTCCTTGATGGGGGTTGTGATGGCGGTCAAGTATGGCTGGCAAAGGGCGCGAGAGCAGCCGCGGCCGAAAACAAGTCGATACCTCCAGGATGATGTTGCGATGCCACAGGCGGGCCATCAGGCGGCGCTGTGCGCGATTCGGCACGAACGGGATGATGCTGTCCCCATCGCCGTTCGCTGACTTCACCATGATCTTGTAAAGCTGCCCGCTGCAGATGCGCCAAGTCGGGTCAAGCAGGCAGCGCTGCATTTCCTCGTCGTTCGATGGCACGAACTTGGGGTCAATCGGGGCCGAAGTGGGAGAACTCCCACTGATCGGCGCAATAACCCTGACGGGCGTAGGGGTGGTAGTTCTTCCACTTGGCATGACCCACGGGCGCGCCGCGATGGTGGGTTTAGACGCCATGATCGTTACCTACGTCATGCACGATTGGAGGGCCTGAGCAAACAGGTCGCCACCCTGACGGCCATGATGCGCAAGAAGGCTCAAACCGGGGTATCAGCATGAGCAAGGCAATCGCACTACTGGCGGGCCTTGGCGCCGACTCTGATGCCGCGATGCGTATAGGTGTCGTTAGCGCTCACAGTATGAACGAGGGGGTTAACAGGTTTACGGTTTACACCCGTTTACCGCCCCATACGGCACGAGCCGGGGCGATGCCAAGTGGGGGAACACCCACTCCCGCGTCGATTGACCCGTTGGTTGTTGCGCAGTGACCAGAACGTCAGCATGGCAGCACCAAATTGATGTCGCTGCATGGACCCTCTCGACATGCAACACGTTTGGGTGCAGTTACAGGCCATGAGTGGGACAAGAATGGGGGATTTGGCAGCGGCCGGCGCGCGTTGCGTGTCACTGTAGGCCCGGCTGTAGACTGCCGTTGCCACTGGCGTCGTAATCTGTACGAGGCCTTGCCCATGGGCATGAGCACTAGCGGGTTGGATATCCCGTGCCGGTGGCAACTGCACCCGTCAAACCGGCAGCGTTACCGTCACCCTGGGGTCCGCAGGCCCGTGCCGGAACACCTCCACCGCCGACAGCTTGATCAGCGCCCTGGCTTCCTCCTTGGCGCCGCTGAGCCGGGTGTCCCAATCTGCCTTTTCTGTCGGCACCACGGCCCGCCTGTCCTGGAGTTCCAGCGCTATCTTTGTGTCAGGTTTGTGCATCAGGCTCAGCAGCGGTTTGCTGTCGCAGTTCTGGGTGATCATGGTGTAGCTCCCCCACTTCAGGCCGTATTGATGAGTCTTACGTGCGATTGAACGACACTGTGCTTCGGGGCCGCCCATGCTTGCTTGATCTGTTGTGGCGGCACTTTCGTGCACAGCACAAACCTGTCGGGCGGCATTTGTGCTCTTGGCCCCTTGCTAGTGGAGCACTAGATCGACAGTCGGTAGCGGCACCTGAAACTCTGAATTGCGTTGAGTGTTACTGGGCGTTGTCGGCGGATTGCGTCACGGCCACACCAAATCCGATGACGGCTCGAAATATGGCGGCAGTGGCAATACTGCAATTGTCGATTGACTTCAGCGCAAGATGGGTAGCGTTGCAATCCCGCAACCGGTGACGTATGCGTGGAGTTGCGTTTCAAAAATCTCGGGTTACCTTCGCCCCTGTCAAATGCAGCCACAGGAGACAAGGATCGCACCGGCATAGGTCCGAGTTCTTACCCGCAAGGGACGTGTGGCTGCACGGAGAGCTTGGTCCTATGCCCTTGCTCTTTTCGCATGTACTGTCCGCAGGTTTGACAAAGCAGAGCACCGATATTCCGGTGGCCGACAAGAGAAGGAATTGCGCTCATGACCCCGGCGCACTGGCGTTTCGCGGCGACCAGAGAAAACAGGCAATGCATACCGACAAAGCGATTGGCCCACGATACGGGCGCCTGACAGTTTGAACGCGACGCTATGCGTGCAGTAGGCCCCAGGGGGCTGGCTGAGAGGCTCCAATGGACCCCGGAATACCGAGGTCGGGAGCACTCGGGGTCAACCTATGTCCGAATGAAGTCAAACGTGTCTCCTGCTGGACTGGCGGGGCACAAACCGCCGCCAAGTAGACTCGGAACCTATCACTAACCTGGTAGTTCTTGTACCGCTACGCCCAGCAAGGCGACTGCTCCGGCCAGTGGGACTCCTCACACTGCCGATAGCGACGGCGCGAATTTTCATCCCCGAGTTCTTGGCCGGCCGGACTCATCGGAGCATCGTCATTGTCTCTTCGGATGCTCGCGTGCGCCGATGCGCTGTGCAAGCCATGAATCAACCTCGCTTCTGACCCATCGAGACGACTTACCTACCTTGATCGGCGCGGGAAACTCACCTCGCTGCACAAGCTCGTAGATGCGGGATCGACCAAACTCCACGTGGGCAGCCACGTGGGCG
>JANMKM010000738.1:0-5376 GCA_031372035.1 Rhodoferax sp.
TGTTCGACGCCTGGCGCTATACAGACCGGGGTGAGCCAGGGCAGGATGCTGCTGAGCGGCCCCGCAACCATGACTTCCCCCTCAACCAGCCGCGCTACGCCGGCGCGCAGATCCTGTTGGCACGCGAGAACTTCGGCTGTGGCTCCAGCCGCGAGCACGCCGTCTGGGCGCTGCACGAATTTGGTATCCGCGCCGTACTTGCGCCCAGCTTTGCCGACATTTTTCACGGCAACTGCTTCAAGAACGGCGTCCTGCCGATCGTGCTCGCGCCGGCCGTCGTGGAGCGGCTGTTTCAGGACGCCAGCAATGTGCCCGGTTTCCGGGCTCTGATTGACCTGCAGGCGCAGACCCTGACGCCCTTGGGTGGCGCCGCAATCCACTTCGACATCGATCCGGCGCGCAAGCACCGCTTGCTGGGCGGGCTGGACGACATTGCGCACACCTTGCAGCGGGCCGACCGCATCCGCGCCTGCGAGGCGCAGCGCCGCACCACCGAACCCTGGCTTTTCAACTGAACACCGACGGAGACAACACCATGAACATCCAGCGCCGCACAACCCTCCTGCTGGCATTTGCAGCCGCCTTCTGGGGTAGCGCCCATGCCCAGGACAAGTACCCCAGCCGCCCTGTCACGCTGATCGTGCCCCAGGCTGCCGGCGGTGCCAATGACGCCATCGCCCGGGTGGTCGGTCAGAAACTCACCGAGCTGACCGGGCAAAGCTTCATCGTCGAGAACCGACCCGGCGCCGGCGGCAATGTGGGCACGGCAGCAGCGGCCAAGGCCAAGCCGGACGGCTACACGCTGATGCTCACGGTCAACAGTGCGCACGTCATCAACCCCTCGCTCTACAAGAACACCGGCTTCGACCCGGTCAAGGACTTCGAGCCGGTGGCGCCCGTTGCCACGGCCGGCTACGTGCTGGTTGCCAACCCCAGCTTCGCGCCGAAGAACGTGGCCGAGCTGGTGACTTTGGCCAAGAGCCAGCCCGGCAAGATCACCATTGCCTCGGCCGGCAACGGCACGCTCAACCACCTGATCGGCGAGATGCTGGGCAAGGCCACCGGCATTGACATGGTGCATGTGCCGTACAAGGGTGCTGCCGGCGCGGTGACCGACCTGGTGGGCGGCCAGGTGCAGGTATCGGTGCAGAGCCTGCCTTCGTCCCTGGCCTTCATCAAGAGCGGCAAGCTCAAGGTGCTGGGCGTGGTCAACGAGAAGCGCGTGGCCGCGCTGCCAGACGTGCCCACCATTGGCGAAACCGTCAAGGGCTTCGGCTCCACGCCCTGGTACGGTGTGTTCGCGCCGGCCGGCACGCCGAAGGCCGTCATCGCCCAGCTCAACGCCGCGATCGGCAAAGCGCTGGACAGCAAGGACGTGCAGGACAAGTTGGCGGGCGTTGGCTGCGAGCCCTACAAAGGCACGTCTGAGCAGTTTGCCAGCGTGGTGCAGGAAGATTTGCCCAAGTGGGCCCGGATCGTCAAGGACTCCGGCGCCACGGTCGATTGACGGAGCGTCCCCATGAGCATTCCACAACTCACCCCTGGCGCTTTGGCCGGTTTGCGCGTGGTGGAAATGGGCCAGTTGATCGCCGGCCCCTTTGCCGGCAAGACCCTGGGCGACTTCGGCGCCGACGTGATCAAGATCGAAGCCCCGGGCGCCGGCGATCCGCTGCGCAACTGGCGCCTGATCCAGGACGGCACCTCGGTCTGGTGGCAGGTGCAGTCGCGCAACAAGCGCTCGATCGCGCTGGATCTGCGCAACCCCGAGGGCCAGCGCATTGCGCGCGAGCTGATCGCCCGGGCCGACGCGCTGATCGAGAACTTCCGTCCTGGCACGATGGAGGGCTGGGGCATGTCCTACGAGGCGTTGTCGCAGGACAACCCCGGCCTGGTGATGCTGCGCATCTCGGGCTACGGCCAGACCGGTCCCTACCGCGACCTGCCCGGCTTCGGCGCCATCGGCGAGGCCATGGGCGGTCTGCGGCACCTGACCGGCGAGCCGGGCCACGTGCCGGTGCGCTGTGGCATCTCCATTGGCGACACGCTGGCGGCGCTACACGGCACCATCGGCGTGCTGACGGCGCTGTACCACCGCAAGGTGAATGGCGGCCGCGGCCAGGTGATCGACGTCGCCCTGACCGAAGCCGTCTTCAATGTCATGGAAAGCCTGGTCCCCGAATACAGCGCTTTCGGTGCCGTGCGCGAGCCGGCTGGCTCGGCATTGCCAGGCATCGCGCCATCAAACGCTTATCGCTGCAGCGATGGCGTGGTGTTGGTGGCGGGCAACGGCGACAGCATCTTCAAGCGCCTGATGCAGACCATCGGCCGTGACGACCTGGGCAATGACCCGGCACTGGCTGACAATGCCGGCCGCGTCGCGCGGGTGGAGGAACTGGACCGCGCCATTGGGGCCTGGACCCTGACTCGCAGCGTCACCGATGTGCTGGACCTGCTGGGCGAAGCCCGCGTGCCGGCCGGCCGGGTCTACACTGCCAAGGACATCGTCGAAGACCCGCATTACCGGGCACGCGACATGATTCTGAAGCAGCAGACCCGCAACGGACACCTGCTGGACGTGCCTGGCGTGGTGCCCAAGCTGCTGGGCACACCCGGCAGCATACGCTGCTCGGCGCCCAACCTGGGCGACGACACCGACGTGGTGCTGGGGGAGCTTGACTATACGGCGCAGGACATTGCGGCGCTGCGCGAAAGGAAGGTGGTGGCATGAACAATACCGTCTGGAGCGGCCAGGGCCGCCGTATTTTTCTGCAGGAAGTGGGCACCCGCGACGGCCTGCAGGCAGAGGCCACCTTCGTTCCCACCGAAGACAAGGTGGCCCTTGTCAATGCCCTCTCCGATGCCGGGTTGGCCAAGATCGAGGTCACGGCCTTCGTCTCGCCCAAGGCCATCCCCGCGCTGCGCGACGCCGAGCAGGTGTTGCGCGAGATTCGGCGCAATCCTGGGGTGGTATACAGCGCACTGGTGCCCAATGTGCGCGGCGCCGAGCGCGCAGTCGAATCAGGGGCCGGCGAAATGAACCTCGTGATGTCGGCCACGGAAAGCCACAACCTGTCGAACCTGCGGATGACGCGCGAGCAGTCCTTTGCTGGCTTGGGTGAGGTTGCCGCCATTGGCCGCCACGCTGGCGTCGCTGTGAATGTTTCGTTGTCATGCGCCTTCGGCTGTCCGATGGAAGGCGATGTGCCGGTGCAGATCGTGCTTGGCTGGTGTAGCCGCTATGTCGAGGTACTGGGGGCCCACGGCGTGACGCTCTGCGACACCACCGGCATGGCCTTCCCCACGCAAGTGGCGGAACTGACGCATGCCTTCCGCGCGCACTGGCCGACCACCGAGCTGACACTGCACTTCCACAACACCCGGGGCATGGGCTTGGCAAACGTGCTGGCAGGCATCGACTCCGGAGCCGACCGTTTCGACGCCTCGTTTGGTGGCATCGGCGGCTGCCCTTATGCGCCGGGTGCCAGCGGCAACGTCTGTACCGAAGAGATCGCCCACGCGCTGGCGCTCATGGGCTACGACACCGGCATCGACCTGCCCTTGTTGCTGGCAGCCGCGAGCCGCTTGTCGGCACTCATTGGCCACGACATCCCGAGCCAGATCGTGAAGGCCGGCCGCCGGCTCGACCTGCATCCACGGCCCACGGACTTCGACGAGATTCGCGAGCGCGCGCTGGCCCGCGACGCGGCTTGAGCATCCAACGCAACCCACCCGAGGAGACATGACATGCCACGCTACACCCTGAACGTAAACGGTAAACCGCAGAAGCTGGAGGCCGAGGCCGACTCGCCGTTGCTCTATGTGCTACGCGACCAGCTGGAACTGCACGGCCCAAAATTCGGCTGCGGCATGGCGCAATGCGGCGCCTGCACCGTGCATCTCGACGGCCAGGCCGTGCGCTCCTGCGTCATGCCGGTGTCGGCGGTGGGCTCGAAGAAGGTGACAACGCTGGAAGGCCTGGGCAGCAGCGCCAAGCCATCAACCCTGCAGCAGGCCTTCATGGATGAGCAGGCAGCGCAATGCGGCTACTGTATCAACGGCATGGTGATGCAGGCTGCCGACCTGCTCAAGAAAACGCCCAGGCCCACCGAACAGCAGATCCGCGAGGGGCTGGCGATGAACCTGTGCCGCTGCGGCACGCACCAGCGCATCGTGCGTGCGGTGCAGCGCGCTTCCGGCCAAACCGTCACTGCTTGAAGGGAGACTCCATGAACACCATTGCTTCTCCTTCACGCCGCAGTTTCCTGGCGCGTACTGCCGCCACTACCGGTGCCCTGGTGGTCGGTTTTCGGCTGGCTCCATCCCAGGCCGCCACAGCCTCGCTGGACCCGCGCAAGGCTGTGGCCAAGGACTTGGTCGAGAGCTTTGTCGCTCTGCACCCGGACGGCAAGGTAACCATCCACGTCGGCAAGGTCGACCTCGGTACCGGTACCCGCACCGCGATGGCGCAGATCGCGGCCGATGAGCTCGATGTTCCGTTCCAGCGCATCACCATGGTGATGGGCGACACCGGCACCACGCCGGACCAGTGGATCACAGGCGCCAACCTGACCATTGCCCAGGGCGGTACCGAGCTGCGACGTGCCTGCGCGACGGCGCGGGCGGCGCTGGTCGCGCGCGGCGCGGCCAGACTCGGCGCCCCGGTGGCGGACCTCGCCACCGCCGAGGGCGCTGTGTTCGTCAAGGCCGACCCAACGCGCAAGGTCGCGTACACCGAGCTCATTGTTGGCCAGCCGCTGGCGCTGAAGGTCGACGACAAAGCCGTGACCAAGCCGGCCGCTGAATACAAGGTGGTGGGCAAATCGATCCCGCGCGTCGTCATTCCGGCAAAGTTGACTGGCGAATTCACTTACGTCCATGACTTCCGCGTGCCCGGCATGCTGCACGCCCGCGTGCTGCGGCCGGACGATCTGGGCGCGCCACTGCAGTCCTTTGACGACAGCCAGGCGCGCAAGGTGGCCGGCTTCGTGCGCACGGTGCACAAGGGCGACTTCCTGGCCGTGGTTGCCAAGACCGAGTGGGCTGCCATCAAGGCCATGCGCGCCATGAAGACGCAGTGGGGCACCGGCACCGGCCTGCCCGACCAGGCCACCGTGTTCGACCATTGGCGTACCCGCCCGGTGGCCAAACAGGATGTGACGCAGAAAGTCGGCGATGCTGACGCCGCGCTGGCCTCGGCGCCGCGCAGACTGAAGGCGCGCTACGACTTCGCGGTGCAGACCCACGCTTCGTCCGGCCCCTCTTGCGCCGTGGCGCGCGTGGAGGGTGGCGAGCTCACGGTGTGGACCGCCTCACTGGCCTCGAAGTCGCTGGTGGACGAACTGGCGCCCTTCGTGGGGCTGCCGCGCGAGAAGATCC
>JANMKM010000013.1:0-12778 GCA_031372035.1 Rhodoferax sp.
GGCCTTCTTCAAGGCTTCGAGTGCAGTACCAGCCTGCTCGCGCGCCTGCTGCCGCTGGTAGACCGTGGCTTCGACCGCGGCCTCAGCAATGATCTTCTGCTCAGCCGCCGTCAAGCCGTCCCAGAACTTCTTGCTGATCAGCACCGACTGCGGGTTGTACTGGTGGTTGGTCAGCGTCAGGTACTTCTGCACTTCGAAGAACTTGTTGGCGGCAATCACGGTCAGCGGGTTTTCCTGGCCATCGATGGCTCTTTGTTCTAGCGCGGCGTAGACCTCCGGAAAGGCCAGGGGGGTGGGATTGGCGCCCAGCGCCTTGGTCCAGTCCAGGTTGATGGCGTTCGGGATCACGCGCAGCTTCAGGCCGTCAATGTCTTCCACCCGCGTGATCGGGCGGCGGCTGTTGGTGATGTTGCGAAAGCCCAGCTCCCAATAGGTCAGGCCGATCAAGCCCTTGGGCTCCAGCTTGGCATGCATCTTCTTGCCGAAGGGACCGTCCACGACCGCATCGGCTTCCTTGCTGCTGGCGAACATGAACGGGAAATCAAAGACTTCGAAATCCTTGACCTGGCTGGCCAGGATGCCAGAGTTCATGGAGGCCATTTCAACGGTTCCACCCTGGATCGCCGACACCACCTGGGCATCGCCGCCGAGCACGCCGCCTGGAAAGAGATTCACCTTGATTTTGCCGCCGGATTTGGCGCCGACGATCTCGGCAAACTTCTCCATGCCCATCACCAGAGGATGGCCCTTGGGGTTCTGGGTTGTGAACTTGATCGTGCGCTCCTGCGCCTGGGCGACGCCGAAGGCCGCCACGGCAAGCGCCACGGCCAGGGTCTTGAGAACGGAATGCTTCATGGGGTGTCTCCTGTTGAAATGAACGAATAGATCGCGGGTGCGCAGGGGTCAGTAGAACCAGCGTGCCGGCACCATGATGAGCTGCGGGAACGCGACCATCAGGAACATCATGGCGAACTGCGCCAGCATGTAGGGAACCACCCCCTTGGTGACTTCGTCCATGCTGATCTTGCCGACACCGGCCACTGCATTGAGTACCGTGCCCACGGGTGGCGTGATCAACCCGATGGCGTTGTTGATGATGAACAGCACGCCGAAATACACCGGGTCGATGCCGGCCGCTTTGACCACTGGCATGAGCACTGGTGTCAGCAGCAGGATCGTCGGCGTCATGTCCAGCGCGGTGCCTACCACCATGGTGAGCAGCATGATCGCCAGCATCAGCAGCCTGGGACTGTCCAGCAGCGGGCGCAACAGTTCCACCACCTGTGCCGGCAGGTTAGCCACGGTGATGAGCCAGGCCGAGACCATGGCTGCAGCCACCAGAAACATCACGATGGCACTGGTCTTGGCAGCGCCGACAAACAGGGGCACCAGGGTCTTGAAGCTGAGCTCGCGGTAGATCACGGTCGAGACGAAGAGAGAATAGACAGCAGCCACCACCGCGGCCTCGGTCGGGGTGAAGACGCCGAACTTCAGGCCGAAGACGATGATCAGCGGCAGCACCAGCGCCCAGGCCGCCAGGCGCATGGCTTCCAGCACCTCTGCCAGCGACTTGCGCGCTGGTGGCGTGATGGTTTCCCGGCGCACCAGCCACCACCAGGTGGCCACCAGCGACAGTGCCAGCCAGACGCCGGGGAAGATGCCGGCCATGAACAGCTTGGAGATCGAGACGTTGGCTGCGACGCCGAAGATGACAAAGCCGATGCTCGGCGGGATGATGGGCGCAATAATGCCGGCCGAGGCAATGAGCCCGGCCGAGCGCGCCCGGTCATGGCCAGCCGCAACCATCATTGGCAGCAGCAGGGCGGTCAGCGCCGCAGCGTCGGCCACGGCGGAACCGGACAGCGACGCCATGATCACGGCGGCGACAATGGTGACGTAACCCAGTCCACCCCGGACGTGCCCGACCAGTGCCATGGCGAAGTTGACGATGCGCCGTGACAGGCCGCCGGCATTCATGATCTCGCCAGCCAACATGAAGAAGGGCACCGCCAGCAGCGGGAAGCTGTCGGCACCATTGATCACGTTCTGCGCCAGGATCTGGGCGTCGAACATGTTCAGGTGCCACATCAAGGCGGCGCCACAGAGCAGCAGCGAGAACGCGATCGGCACGCCGAGTGCCATGGCGCCCAGCAGGGAGCCCAGGAAAATGACGATGGTCAAGACAGGTTCCCTCGATGACGGGTGGGCTCAGTGCCCGGGGCCACCCGCATGGGGTGACTCTTCCGATTCCTGGATCAGCACCAGTTCGGCGTCGGCCAGTTGACCGGTCAGCAGCAGCCACAGGTCGCTGGCCAGGATCAGACCGCCGAGCACGGCAAACACCATGCCGCTGGCATAGAAGTAGCTGACCGAGACTTCCATCACGGCGCTGGTGGTGTCCCAGTTGATGACGGACTGGTCGTACGCGCCCTTGAACAGCAACCAGCAGCAATACAGCATCAGCAGCAGCGAAATCGCCATGCAGACCTTTTTGCCACGCGGCCCCAGGCGGCCGACCAGCATGTCGGTGCCCAGATGACCGTTCTCGCGCAGCGCCACCACGGCGCCCAGGAACGTCAACCAGACAAAGAGCCAGCGCGACAGCTCTTCCGACACCGTAAAGCCGGAGTTGAAGGCGTACCGCAGGAATACGTTGCCGAACACCAGCACCACCATCAGTGCCAATGCGGCAGCGATCAGATAGCTGATGAAGCGGCAGTATGCGTCAATGCATTGTCTGACCACGCATGTCTCTCTTGTCGTTGTCGATGGCTAAAATGTACTAACTAGTTCGTTTTTATCATATAGGTGTTTACCCTGATGCGTTTTCCGACGCCAGCGCGGGTCATCTGCCGGTCCGGATTCAGGCGCGAACGAAGCGCACCACCATCTCCGTGATGCTTTGGCGGCGCGCGACGGAATTGGCGCTGGAGGAGCGCCTGCTCTTGAAGATCAGGCCGAAGGTGTGCTGGTTCGACACGTTGAAAAAAGTCAGTGCAGAGATCGAGGCATGGATGTCCACGGGGTCCAGTCCCGGCCGAAACAGGCCCTGGGCAACACCGCGGTCATACAGCAGCCTGATGGCCTGGATGGCCGGCACATTCATCTCGCGGATGGTCTTGCTTTGGGCCAGGTAGGCGCCGCGTTCCATGTTTTCTGTCATGACCAGCCGGATGTAGTCGGTGTTGCCGGCATGGTGGTCGAACGTGAACTCCACCAGTCGCCACAAGGCCGCCTCCGGCTCCAGGTCTTCCAGGTGCAACTCGGCTTCGATGGTGCGCATGCGCCGGTATGACTCTTCCAGTACGGCAAGGTACAGGCCCTCCTTGCTGCCGAAGTAGTAGTAGATCATCCGCTTGCTGGTCTGGGTGGCGTCCGCGATCGCATCGATGCGGGCGCCGCTCAAACCCTTGGCGGCGAATTTGACGGTAGCCACCTCCAGAATGCCGGCCATGGTGCGGGCCGGGTCGTTGGTGCGGGTGGCCTTCGCCTGTTTCGCCACTGCCGGCGCTGTTGTCGCTGCGCGAGAATGTACTAACTTGTTCATTCTCAAAGTATAAGAGCCGGGCTCCACTGCGGCGCTGGCCGCCGAGGCAAAAAAAGTGCCGGCCGCAGCCCGGGCACCCTGGTTGAAATACCACTCCAGGTTGGTGTCGAAGGTGGTGGCGCGGAACGGCTTGCGCAGCGGGTTGCCACTGGTGATCGAGAACGGGACACTGGTGCTGACAGTGGCGTTAGGGCTGATGTTGGCCAGTTGCAGCCGAGCCATCACCTTGGCGGCAGCCACCCGCATGATGACATCCGGTGTCAGATTCAGCGCTACGTTGGCGCTCGGCCCGGGGTGGGGCCACCGAGCCGCGGCGGATCAGCGTGGAGATGAAGCTCGATGGCTCCAGCGCCTTGTCGGTATGGGCTGCGGTACCGCTGATCAGCTTGAAGGCGGCGGATCGGCCCATGGCCACGATCGGCCAGCGCACCGTGGTCAGTGGCGGCCAGACCCGGGCGGCGATCGGCGTGTCGTCAAAGCCGATGATCGACAGGTCTTCCGGCACACCCAGGCCGCGTTCCCGGGCAGCGAACAGCACGCCGGCCGCCATCTCGTCGTTGCAGGCAAAGATAGCGGTGGGCGGCGGCGAAAGGCCCAGCAGGATGTCGGTGGCGGCAATGCCCGACTCGAAGGTGTATTGGCCATCTGCGATCAGGCTGCGCGGCAGCTCGATCCCGGCCTCGGCCAGCGCCTGCTCGAAGCCACCGCGGCGCTCGCGCGCCGAGCGAAAACCGTGCGGCCCCGAAACCAGGCCAATGCGCCTATGCCCCTGGGCAATCAGGTAGCGCATGGCGTCGGCCACGGCGTCACGGTCGTTCGAGGCCACCATGTGGTCGGCGTCGTCCAGCACGGCCGAGCCCATGCGCACATAGCGGCAGCCAATCTGGTCGCAGAGCTTGGCCAGTTTGTCGTTTTCGGAGATCGGCGGCAGGATCACCACGCCGAACAGGCGCTGGCGCTCCAGGAAGCTGCGTACGTCATCCAGCATCGAGGCCGAGCCGCGGTCCACCGGGCGCACCACCAGCTCGAACTCGGTACCGCGCAGCGCCTCCAGAATGCCCTGTTGCATGTTCAGGATCATCTGGGCGTTGGGGTTGTCGTGGATCAGGCCGATCAGGAAGTTGCGCCCCAGCGCCAGAGCCCGGGCCTGCGGGTTGGGCACGTAGCCGGTCTTGCGGATCAGCTCTTCCACCCGCTCCCGGGTTTCCTTGTGCAGCAAGGGTGAGCGGTTGATGACCCGGCTGACGGTTTTCTTGGAAACGCCTGCCAGGCGGGCGATGTCGTTGATGGTGGGTTTGGGCGCAGAGGGCTCGCGCGGCGTCACAGGCTTGACCATGGGCGCATCGTAGCAGGGGGTGTTTCCGAGCCACGAATGACATCACCCAGGCGCACCGCATGTACGAAAACCGGCGTCCAGGCTTCCTGTTCGTGCTGCCGTTTGGGCCGGGCGTACTCTGTTTCATCGCGCTACTGGGTGTTCAATGCCGGTGGGAAGGATCTCGACAAGTGAACGAGCGCGATAGCCGGCTTTTGCGTCATTCGGCATTGCTGTCAGTGGCGGTTCTGATGCCCTATCCCGTGCTGTGGAAAAGCCACCTGAGGGGCCACTGGAGCAGGCAAGGCAGCGCTCTGCCAAGCGCCAGGCCGAGCGCGTGGTATTGCGCGTGCCGTCGAACAACAGCCAGCGTGCGGGCGGCGCAGCTCACCCACTGGTGGAAGGGCTCAGCCTTTCACAACAGTGGCTCGCTGCACAACGGCCAACCGGTGGACCTGCTGGCGGCCCTGCGTGCCGCCAATCCACAGGCCGACATCAGTGCGGATGCCGGTTGGCGCCCGCAGCCGCTGCCCCAGGACGATCCGGTTGAGGCTGTCGCGGGGTGTGTACCGGCTGGTGCCGGCGCCGGGACACCATATTTTCAGGAGTGCTCCGCGCCTTTTTATGCGCCGTCCGGCCTGTTTTCTCTCTCATAGTTGAGTGAAAGCCAGGCCCGAGAAGGCATGGTCGTTGGCGGTTGCATGATTGCGCGCGCAGCAACGGTCGCGCGCCTGCTACCCTTGGCGGCTGCATCACTGAAAGGACATTGCATGAGCAGCCTCACATTGGCCCAGGCCAACCAGATCGTCGCCGCCGCCCTGGCCCGGGCGCGCGAGGCCGGTTACCAGCCCATGGGCATCGTGGTGCTGGACGAATCCGGTAACCTCAAGGCCTACGCCCGGGAAGACGGCGCCAGCATGTTTCGTTTCGAGATCGCCCGCGGCAAGGCCTGGGGCGCCGTGGGCATGGGCGCGTCCAGCCGGGTTCTGGGGCAGCGCGCCCGCGACAACCCGAACTTCTTCGTCTCGCTGTCGGCGACCTCGCAAGGGCGCTTCCTGCCGCAGACCGGCGCCGTGCTGATCAAGGATGCGCAGGGTGTGGTGATCGGTTCGGCCGGTGCCAGTGGCGGCACAGGTGACGAGGACGAGGCGATCTGTATTGCCGGTATCGAAGCCGCCGGGTTGCTCTACGGTTGAATATCTGGCCGAGAACCCCGCCCAGGGGGTCTGTGACAGGAAATCTGCAGGAAGTACGGGTAATTACCAAAACAAATAGTTTTGTTTTGTAACTAACATGCATGCTGGCCGAAGCGGTTCGGTATTCACTTCCCATTTGAGGAGACAAACATGCATGTATCCACAACCCTGGCCCGCGCGCTGTGCCTTGGCCTGGCCCTGGCTGCGCTGGGCAGCCTGTTCGGCTGCGGCGATAGCGACGGAGGCCCCGCCGCAGCGGCTTCGGCACCCACAGCGCCGGCCCTGCCCCAACTGGCAGCGGCCACCCCTGCCACCTTCGCTGGCGACTGCAGCACGTTGCAACCCCTGCTCACCAGCCTGGCCGGCACCACCATCACAGCAGCCACCACGGTGGCAGCAGGCACGGTATCCGGCGCCCTGACGGCCGAGCACTGCCGGCTGGTGGGCAAGATGAACGAACGGGTCAGCGCCGTGGATGGCAACACCTACGCCATCGGCTTCGAGATGCGTATGCCCAAGGCCTGGAATGGCCGCTTCTACTACCAGGCCAATGGCGGCATCGACGGCAACATCGGCACCGCTGCCGGCGGGATTGGTGGCGGTGGTGCCACCGCCACCGCATTGAGCAAGGGCTTCGCGGTGCTGAGCTCGGACGCCGGCCACAGTGGCTTCACGCCATTCTTCGGCCTCGATCCGCAAGCCCGGCTGGACTATGGCTACAACGCCGTGGGCCAGCTCACGCCCATGGCCAAGAACCTGATCAAGGCGGTGTACGGCAAGGCACCGGACCGCTCCTACCTGGGTGGTTGCTCCAACGGGGGGCGTCACGCCATGGTGGCGGCGGCGCGCTATGCCGACCAGTACGACGGCATTGTGGCGGGAGACCCGGGCTTCAATCTGCCCAAGGCAGCCGTGGCCCAACTCTGGGGCGTGCAGCAGTATGCAACGGTGTCAACAGCCGCGGTCACTGCCAGCTTCACGGTGGGTTCCGTGACCAGCGCGGTCACGCTGCCGTCGGTGACCACCTCGTTCACCATCTGCGAGTTGAGCCTGGTCGGCGCCAAGGTGCTGGAGAAGTGTGATGCATTGGACGGTCTGGCCGACGGCATTGTCGGCAATGTCAAGGCCTGCCAGGCGGCGTTCAATCTGGCCACTGCCGTGCCCACCTGTGCCGGCGGCGCCAATGCGCGCGACGGCTTCACCTGCCTGAGCAGCAACCAGAAGTCGGTGCTGGCGAACATCATGGCTGGCGCCAAGAACACAGCCGGAGCGTCGCTCTATGCGGACTGGCCTTGGGACACCGGTCTCAATGGTGCCAACTGGCGCGTCTGGAAGTTTGCCAATTCGACGAGCCTGGACCCAGGTGCGGTGGGGTTCATCTTCACCACGCCACCGCAAACCAACACCGCCACCTTCTCCGGGCTGCCCTTTGCGATGAACTTCAACTTTGACGTTGACGCGCCCAAGATCTTCGGTACCACCGCCACGTATCCGGTGGCACCCATGACCTTCATGACGCCCCCAGACCCGACCAACCTGGCGACCCTGAAGAACCGTGGCGCCAAGCTGATCGTCTACCACGGTACGGCAGATCCGGTGTTCTCGTTCAATGACACCATGAACTGGTACGAAGGTGTGCGCACTGCCAACGGTGGTGACGCATCCAACTTCGCCCGGCTGTTCCCGGTACCCGGCATGAACCACTGCTCGGGCGGCCCAGCCACCGACAAGTTCGATATGGTGGATGCCCTGGTCAGCTGGGTCGAGAGCGGCACGGCACCGGCATCGGTCATGGCTTCGGCCCGCGGCGCTGGCACCAACGCCCCGAATGCGGAGATTCCCAACTACTGGTTGCCAACGCGTACCCGGCCGCTGTGCCCCTGGCCGCAGGTGGCCACCTATGCCGGCAGCGGCGACGTGGATCTGGCCAGCAACTTCAGCTGCAAGTAGCGGGCTATGGGCCGCCGGGTGGGTCCAGCAGGCGCAGGCCCATACCGGCGGATTCGCGGTACCGGGTGGGCGACTTGCCCGCAGCACGGAAGAACACCTTGCTGAAGTAGGCGGCATCCTGGTAGCCCAGATCGTGGGCGATTTTGGTTACGGGCGCGGCGGTGTAGGTGAGCAGCCGGCGCGCCTCCAGCAGTAGCCGCTCGCGCACCAGATCCAGGGCGCCGCGGCCGGTCACGCTGCGGCAACTGCGGCTCAAATGGTCGGGTGTGACCTTGAGCGCAGTGGCGTAGAAGCCCAGGGCCTGGTGCTCGCGGTAGTGCAGTTCCACCAGGGCGCGCAGGCGCTGCACCAGCGTATCCCGGGCACCGTGCCCGCGCCGGGCGGTCGATGGTGTGTCGCCTTGCCGCAGGAACCAGAGCGCAACCAGGCTGGCCCAGGCGAGCAGGGCCTGGGCCCGCCCAGGTGCGTGGCCGGAAAACTCCCGTGCCAATGCCGAAAACAGCGCCACGCCTTGCGTAGCAGTGTCGCCCAGAGCCTCGGGTCCGCGCATGAAGGATCGGTTCAACCGGTCCCGACCATCGGCCAGACCGGCCAGGGCCGCCTGCAGCGTCGCGCCCGGGAGTGTCAACTGGTGGCCCGCGCTGTTGCGCCGGTATTCGAAGCCGTGGACCGAACGGGGTGCCAGCATGAAGATGGCGGGCGCACGCAGCGCGAAAGGCTCACCGTCAATACTGCCGTGCGCCGAGCCGTGCTCCAGCAACTGGAACTGGTGCAGGCCTTCGTGCAGGTGGCTCGGAATCTTCCAGCCCAGCTGCTCGCCGCGCAGGGCAATCGGCTCGTAGTGCAGGAAGTCTTCCGGCTGGTCGTGCTGCACTTCCCGAAACGGAACCAGCAGCAGGCGTGGGGCAGGTGTGGGCATGGGAATGGACGTCGGCGGCACCAGGACACAGTCGACGCCGGAAATTTACCTGTGGCGGCCCCATTCGTCCATGGTGGTTTGCCCGCTGTGGACCTACAGTGGGTCTCAGCCCCACAGTCTGGCCTCTGCGCCGGTTGCTGGCGGCACACAATATCCAGGAGACGCCGATGACCGACTTGTTGACCCGTCGCCACGCCGTGCAGCATGGCGCGGCACTGGCCGCCATGGCCTTGCCGCTGTGGCCGACCACGCTGCATGCCCAGGCATCAGGTACTGCTGCCATCGTGTCGGGCTTTCCGGCCGGCGGCATGGGTGACAACGTTGCCCGCCCCATTGCCGAGCGGCTGCGTGGCCGCTACGCCAGCAGCGTGGTGGTGGAGGCACGCACCGGCGCTGGTGGCCGGATTGCGGTGGAGTACGTCAAGCGCGCCGCGCCTGACGGCATGACGATCCTGCAGATTCCCAGCTCGCCGATGGTGTTGTACCCGCATACCTACCGCAAGCTGAATTACGACAGCCTGGTGGATTTCATCCCCGTGACCACGACCGTGACCTACGCGTTCTCGTTCACCGCCGGGCCAGGTCTGCCAGCCGAAATCCGGAGCGTGGCGGACTATGTGAAGTGGGCCAGGGCCAACCCCAAACTGGCCAACTATGGAGTACCTGCCGCAGGCTCGGCGCTGCACTTTGCCGGGATGCTGCTGCAAAAGGCGGCTGGCATCGAGATGACCAGTGTGGCCTACCGCGGCGGAGCGCCCCTGTTGACCGACGTGATGGGTGGCCAGGTACCGGTGAGCTTCAATGTGGTGGGAGAGGTTTTGCCCCACATCCGCAGCGGCAAGTTGCGCTCGCTCGGTATCACCAGTGCCCAGCGCTCGATCTTTCTGCCTGAGGTGCCGACCTTGATGGAGCAGGGCTTCAAGGACATCGCGATCCAGGAATGGCTGGGCTGGTTCCTGCCTGCGAAGACGCCGAACGAGATCGTGCAGCGGCTCAATGCCCAGGTGCGGGAAGCGTTGCAGGCGCCGGACTATGTGGCGGCGCTGGCAACCAACGCCTTGCAGCCGGTGCACCAGAGCCCGGAGGACTTTGCCAGGATCGTGCGGGCGGACATGGAGCGTTGGGCGCCGCTGGTCAGGTCCACGGGCTTCACAGCCGAGGACTGAGCGCGATGCTGCAACTGACCGGCGCCCAAGCCCTGGTGCGCACCCTGCAGGCGGAGCAGTTGCACTGGGTGTTCGGCATTGTGGGCGGCAAGCTGTCGCCGCTGCTGCATGCCATCTCCCAGGCACCGGAACTGCGCTTTGTCGGTCTGCGCCACGAGGCTGCCGGCCCGATGATGGCGGCGGCGGTGCAGGCGGCCTCAGGCAGCATGGCCTTGGCGCTGGGCGAGATGGGGCCGGGTGCGCTGAACCTTGCGGCAGGCATGGGCGTGGCTTTCAACAACAACCTGCCGCTGCTGGCCGTCACCACCAACCAGCACCGTGCGGCCGCTTATCCGCACAACGGCATGTTCATGGACCTGGACGCCAAGGCGCTGCTGGCACCGTTGACCAAGTGGAATGCCGTGGTGCATGACGGCTTGCGCATGCCCGAGCTGGTGCGCCGGGCTTTTCGCGAAGCCCTGGGTGGCCGGCCCGGCCCGGTGCATCTGGACATTCCGCAGGATGTGCTGTCGGCAAGCTGCGGCTTTGCGGACGACGAGTTTGAACTGACACCGGAGCGCTACCGCAGCGCCACCGGCTCGCGGCCGCCGCAGTCCGCGGTGCAAGCCGCGCTACAGCTCTTGCGCGGCGCCCGGCGGCCACTGGTGGTGGCCGGGGGCGGGGTGGTGTGCAGCGGCGCGGACGGCCTGGTCCGTGACATCGCGGCTCTGCTGGGCGCACCGGTGGTTGCCACCCAGATGGCGGTGGGCGTGGTAGCCAGCGACAGCGCGCACTTCATCGGCCACGGCGGCCTGATTGCTGGTGCCACCGTGCAGGCCGCCTTTGCCCAGGCCGACGTGATCCTGTGCGCGGGTTGCCGCTTTTCTTCCTGGATGTGGGACGCCATGGGGCCGATGGCGCGGCGCAGCCACCAGCTGATCAACATCAACACCGACCCGTCAGCACTCGGGCACCCGGCGTTGCACACGGTGGCGATGCTGGCAGACGCGGCGCTGGCGCTGGCCGATCTGCGTGACGCCATGGGCACTGGCTTTGCGGGCCCGGTTGATACCGGCTGGCTGAGCGGTCTGCGCGCGCAGCGTGCGCGCCATGAAGCCGACCTGGCCGCCATGCGCGGCACCAGTCCCGATACCATGCACCCGGCCGCATTGGCAGGCGCCGTGGCGGCCGCCATGCCGGCCGATGCCCTGGTGGTGTACGACGGCGGCCATACCAGTTTCTGGAGCAACGACCTGACGCCGGTGCAGGCGGTGCGCACGCGCTTTCACGATCCCGGCATGAGCCAGCTGGGTTTCGGCCTGCCGTACGCGCTGTCGCTGCAACTGCAGTTTCCACAGCGCCCGGTGCTCAACATCACCGGCGACGGCTCCTTCGGCTTCACGTTGAACGAACTGGACACGGCCCGGCGCTACCGGCTGTCGGTGGTCAATGTCATCCACAACAACGCTGCCTGGGGCATCATCCGCGCCGGCCAGCGCAAGCAGCTGGGCTTCGAGCTCGGCACCAGTCTGGAAGGCACCGACTACGCGGCGATCGCGCAGGGTTTTGGTTGCCATGGCGAGATCGTCACGCAGGTGCATGAGGTCGGCCCGGCTCTGCAGCGGGCGCTGGCGTCCGGGCTGCCGGCGGTGCTGGACTGTCGCACCGAGTTCCTGCCACATCCGGCATCCGTCATGTTTGGCAGCATGAACCGCTACGGTTTCGAGGCACTCAGCCGCTCGCAGCCGGCGTGACCCCAGGACTATTCGGGACGCCCATGCGCTTGCACAGCCCCGTTCCATGACAGCGACCCATCCATGCACCTGCGGCATCGATGTGCACTCGCACGTGATCCCGGAGAACTTTCCGCGCTATCTCGGGTCCTCGATGCCTGTGGACTGGCCGTCGATGGCGCCGGCGCATGCCTGCCACCGCAGCGTCATGATTGCCGGCAAGAACTACCGCACCGTCTCCGACAAGTGCTGGGATACGGCCAAGCGCATTGCCGACCTGCCCGCGATGGGGCTGGAACTGCAGGCGGTATCGCCCATGCCGGAACTGCTGTCCTACTGGATGCCAGCCGCCGATGCCCAGCAGTTGCTGCGCTACATCAACGAGCAGATCGCTGCCATGGTGGCACAGGCCAGCGGCCATCTGGCGGGCCTGGGAGCCGTGCCGCTGCAGGACTTGGACCTGGCGCTGCGCGAGCTGGAATATGTGGTCCACGGGCTGGGCCTGGCCGGGGTGGAGATCGGCAGCAACATCAATGGCCGACCGGTGGGCGCGCCGGAATTCGAGCCTTTCTTCGCCGCCTGCGAGGCCATGGGCGCGGCGGTGTTTGTGCACGCCTTGCGGCCGGCCGGCATGGAGCGGCTGATCGGTCCGGCGCCGCTGCAGCAGGTGCTGGGCTATCCGGGGGATGTGGGTCTGGCAGCGGCGTCGGTCCTGACCACGAACCTGATCGAGCGTCATCCGAAGCTGCGCATCGCCTTCAGCCATGGCGGCGGTACCTTGGGGCTGCTGTTGCCACGCCTGCAGCAGGGCTGGGGCGTGTTCCCGGCACTGCGCGAGGGCATTAGCGTTGCACCCGTGGAGCAGGCGCGCAAGCTGTTCTACGACACCCTGGTGTTTGACGCACCGACCTTGCGGCATCTGGTCCAGTGCTTCGGCCCGAGCCAGCTGATGATCGGCACCGACTACCCGTTC